>DASPHQ010000885.1:0-3869 GCA_035629595.1 Urbifossiella sp.
TCGAAGGGACCGCGTTCTTCGACCTCGACGCCAAGCTCCTGACGTACCTGTCGGTGAAGGGCACCCACGAGCTGCTCGACGGCACGTCCGGGCAGACGACCGGCGCCATCGACGGCCACTTCGTGATGACGCGCACGCCGCTCGCGGCGCTGCCGCCGGACCTGTCGGACGCCTCGCTGCGCGGGCTGGCGCTGAAGCCGGACGCGGAGAACACCCTCCTCCTGTACGACGACCAGCGGCTCGGGGTGCGGTTCCTCTACCCGCGCGGCTGGCGCGTCGGCGTGGTGCAGGGGAAGCAGGTGACGCTCGACCACTCGCGCCTCGGCGGCGGCATCCTGATTACCGTGGAGGCGGCGGCGAAGGTACCGGCCGCGGACGACTTCCTCCGCGAGACGACGGCGTTCCTGGAGAAGGAGCGGGCGAAGGTGACGGTGGCGCAGCGGCCGACGCGCATCCGGCCGGAGCCGATCACGGTGGACCGGTTCGCGCTGGACGTGGCGTTCGGCACGGAGGCGGCGAAGATGGAGTACGCGGTGCTGAAGCAGGCCGAGGGCGGGGCGACGGTTGCGGCCCGGCTGCCGGCGGCGACGGCCGCGGACCTGCGCGCCGACCTGGAGCGGGTGGTGCGGAGCATGTCGATCACGCGGCGGATTGAGTAGCCGCGCCGCCCCTGGTACGATTGCCGGTGCCCGCCCCGGAGGTGACAACGATGACGACCGCCGCCCCGCCCCGGCCCGCCGCTGTGCCGGCCGCGCCGTTGTTCACACCCGAAGAGTTGTTACAGATGCCGGACGGCGGGAAGGGGTACGAACTCATCGACGGCCAGCTCAAGGAGAAGGTCGTGAGCTTCCGCTCCAGTCACGTCGGCGCTTGTGTCGTCTGGGTGCTGGAATCCTACCGCCGGACCGTTGCCCCGGGCTGGGTCTGCGGCTCCGACAACGGCTTTCGCTGCTTCGCCGCCCACCCCGGCCGGGTCCGCAAGCCGGACGCCGCGTTCTTCGCCTACCCGCGGATGACCGAGGAGCAATACGCCGACGAGGGGTTCACTCTGATCGCCCCAGACCTCGTCGCGGAGGTCGTGTCGCCGAGCAACTCGGCCGAGGAGGTGGACGAGAAGGCGAAGGATTGGATTCAGGCCGGTGTTCAAGAGGTTTGGGTGCTGCACCCTAAGACGCGGCACCTGTACGTCTTCCGGGCCGGCGGCGGGTACGCCTTCCTCCGAGAGGCCGACACGCTCACCTCGCCGGTCCTCCCCGGATTCTCGGTGCCGGTCGCCGATCTGTTCCGCGTACCCGCCCCCCCGCCGCAAGCTCCGGCCGCGGGCGGCGAATAGCCCGAGACAGCGCACCGCCCGGAGGAACCGCCGTGGCCGATGATGTCGAAGGCGACTTCCACGACTACGAAAGTACCCGCGACCTCGAAGGCGGCCTCCACCCCGGCCGGTCCGCCGTCCCGAGCGGGCTGACGCTCGTGGTCGCGGTCGCCGCCGGGGTCATCCTCGCGGCCGCCGCTGCCCTCGTCCTCATCGGCTAATTGCCCAGGTGACCCCGTGGCCGAGTACGCCGACCGCGAGCACTACATCCCGGTCCGCGTCACGGACCTGATCGACTACCTCGCCGCCGACGCCGGCCCGTCCGCCGGGCAGGCGCTCGCCCCGGACGACCAGGCCCGGTTCCGCCGGTTCGCCCGTGCCGTCACCCTCCACATCCACGCCCTGTACCACGCCGAGCTCCGCCAGCTCGAGGACAGCTACGCCTCGTTCGACCCCGACGGCGACCCCAAGCCGCTCAAGAAGCTCGACGCCGCCGCGTCGGCCGCGGCGCAGAAGAAGCTGTTCGCCACGTTCACGCACCTGATGGGGCGCGCCAACTACACCCACCTGTCGCGGCCGGAGCTGGAAAAGGTCATGGCCGGGTCCAGCGACTGGGGCATCGACATGGACATCCCGTGGGACGCCTTCGACCAGGTCGAGGTGTTCATCCGCGGCAAGGGGATGAGCAAGCGGTTCAAGCGGAACTGGCGGAACCGGTTCCGCATCGAGGAGGTGCGCGTGCCGACGTTCAGCCGCGTCGCCGTGATCTTCAAGCAGCGGGAGCACAAGCGGCTCGGCAAGGAGGCGGACACCGACAGCATCTTCCTGAAGCTGTTCAAGGACATCCCGCAGATGGACATCGAGATGCTGCTGCCGGGCGGCCGCGTCAAGATGCCGTGGCTCGACCGGCTCAAGCTCGGCGGGTCGCTCTCCAGCACGGTCGGGTACGTCGGGTACAAGCTGAGTTCGATGAGCCTCGGCGGGCTGACCGCGGCCCTGTCCGGGTTCGGCATGGCGGCGATCATGACGCTGTACACCCCGCTCGCGCTGGTCCTCGGGTACGGGTACAAGACGTGGTACAGCTTCCAGGTGTCGAAGCAGACGTACTCGCTGCAGCTGACGCAGAGCCTGTACTACCAGAACCTCGACAACAACGCGGGGGTGATGTTCCGGCTGCTGGACGAGGCTGAAGAGCAGGAGTGCCGGGAGACGCTGCTGGCCTACTTCTACCTGTGGCGGTACGCCAACGACCGCGGGTGGACGGCCCAGGAGTTGGACGACTACGTGGAGCTCGACCTGGAGCGCCGGCTGAACCTGGAAGTGGACTTCGAGATCGCGGATGCGCTGGCGAAGCTGGAGCGGGCGGGGATCGTGACGAAGAGCGGTGACCGCTACCGGGCGGTGCCGCTCGAGGCGGCGCAGACGACGCTCGACCGGATGTGGCAGGACTACCCGACGCGCGGGGTGCCGGCCCCGGGGTGACGGGGTGTAAACGACCCCCGTCCGTCCGGTATCCTGTTGGGTATCTCCTCGCCCGGAGCCGACTCGCATGACCCGCCTCGCCGCGTTCTCCCTCACACTCGCACTCACACCCACACTTCAGGCGGCCGACTGGCCCCAATACCTCGGCCCGACGCGCGACGGCGTGTGGACCGAACCCGGCGTCCTCAAGGAGTTCCCGAAGGGCGGGCCGAAGGTGCTGTGGCGCACGCCCGTCGGCGGCGGGTACGCCGGGCCGGCGGTCGCCGGCGGCAAGGTGTTCGTCGCCGACAAGGTGATGAAGGAGGGCGTGAAGGACCGGGCCGACCCGTTCGAGTCCCCCGAGACCCCGGCCACCGAGCGCGTCCTCGGCCTGGACGCGAAGACCGGCCAGGAGCTGTGGAAGCACGAGCACCCCGTCACCTACGCGATCCAGTACCCGGCCGGGCCGCGGTGCGTACCGACCGTGAGCGGCGGGAAGGTGTACGCGCTCGGGGCGATGGGCGACTTCTTCTGCCTGGACGCCGCCACGGGGAAGAAGCTGTGGGCGAAGAACTTCCCGAAGGACTACGGCGCGAAGGTGCCGATCTGGGGCTTCGCCGGGCACCCGGTGGTGTACCAGAACCTCGTCATCTGCCTCGTCGGCGGCGCGGGGAGCACGGTCGTGGCGTTCGACAAGGACACCGGCGCCGAGGCGTGGAAGGCGCTGTCCGCGACCAACCAGGGGTACAACACGCCGGCGCTCATCAAGGCCGGCGGGACCGACCAGCTCGTCGTCTGGACGCCGAAGTCGCTTTGCAGTCTGAATCCGACCAGCGGCAGCAAGTACTGGGACGTGCCGCTCCAGCCCGAGTACGGCATGTCGATCATGTCGCCGCGGCAGGACGGCGACCTGCTGTACGCCGGCGGCATCGGCAACGTCGCGGTCACGCTGAAGCTCGACGCCACGAAGCCGGCGGTGACGGAGGTGTGGCGCGGCAAGGGCGGCCCGCGGGTGAAGGAGGGGCTGTACCCGACGAACATGACGCCGTTCGCAGAGGGGGGCGTGATCTACGGGGCGGACCAGCCGGGACAGTTC
>DASPHQ010000886.1:0-2310 GCA_035629595.1 Urbifossiella sp.
CTTCTCGGCGCCGGCCTGGGTGAAGAACGTGAGCTCCTTCTCGGTCGGGTAGCCCCAGTGCCGCGGCTGGGACTCCATGAACGTCGCCAGCTCGAACGGCGGGAGCGGCGGGTGGCCGGCGGCGTACATGTCGTGCGTCACCAGCTTGCCCGCGGCCGCGCTGCCGACGTGGCACGACGCACACAACTCGGCGCGGACGTGCGGGTCGCGGAGGTTGCGAAGCCCGTCCTTCCGCTTCACCTCGGGGGTGAACAGCCGCCACGGCATCGTTCCCTTCTTCTCGTCCGTGTGGGAACTCTGCCACGCCGGGCGGAGGCCGTGGCAGGCGTTGCAGGTGATCCCGTTCGCCGTCTCGAAGTGCTCGGCCTTCTTCTCCTCCGGCTTGAGGCCCGGGGCGATGTCGATGCCGTGGCAGGTGAGGCACTTCGGCGACGCCCCCACGTCGTACTTCAACAGGTCGGACATCTTCCGACCGAGCGGCGTCTGCAACACCTCGTGGGCCTTCGAGTGCGGGTCCTCGCGGATCCAGGTGACGCCCTCGTTGAGCCGGACGAACTTGTGCGACCCGTAATTCTTCGCGTACAGCGTTTTCGCCACGTCGACCGAGGGGTCGGTCGGGTGGCACTGCGCACACTTGGCGTACCCGGTCGCGTAGTCATCCGCCTTCTGAGGGAGGAGTAGGTCGCCGACCGCGGCGGGGTCCTGGGCGGCGGCCGGCGATACAAACGTTCCTGCGAAGACAGCCAGCCCGGCGACGAACAGCCCGCTCGCCACGACCCACCGCGCGTGTCCGTTCGTCCTCATCGGCCGGTCCTCGGGGTGGTGAGCGTGCGCAGGTCGGTCAGCGGGCGCACGGCGTCGCGGGCGTGGTAGCTGCGCGGGCTGTCGACCCGGCCGCCGGCGGCGGGCGGAAACGCCAGCGCCGCCCGCAGGTCGAGAAGCGGCTTCCGCCAGCCGGCCGTGTCCGGGCCGTCGCCGCCGGCCGCGTGGTACGTCATCGCCAGCCCGAGATACCGCTGGGCCACGGCGTCCCAGTCGTCGTCCTTCAACCGGCCGTCGTCGGTCAATGCGCCTGCCGCGAGAAGGCCGGCGAGCCGCGGCCGCGACACGGCCGGGAACGAGCCGCGGTCCTCGGCGGCCTGGACGGCGGCGAGCGTGGCGTCGAGCCCGGCGACGGCGCGGGCGGCGAGTCCCTTCACCTTCGCGGGGTCGGGGGAGCGCTTCTCCATCTCCGTCCGCAACTCGGTGAGGTCTGGGCGGTGCGAGCCGGGGAACAGGGCGGGGAACAGGGCCGCGTCGTCGACGAGTGACGTGTACCACGGCTGCCACGGCACGAGGCTCCCCCGGCGGGCCGGCCCGACCGGGATGTCGCGGGTGGGGTTCAGGTCGCGGCCGACGGTCTGGTGGCAGGCGTAACAGCTCCCCTCGCTGAACTCGGGCCACGGCTGCCCGGCAACCTTCGCGTCCGCCGCGGTCGCGCGGGCGGTCAGCAGATCGAGCGCGGCGCGGAGGCTCGTGAGCTGCCCGATCGACCACGCCCGCACCTCGAAGTCGCGGTCGGCGGCGGGGTCGGACCAGTGCTTGCGGTACGCCGCGCTGTGGTCGAAGCGGGCGTACTCGAAGTTCAGCCGCGGGTGGCCGGCGGCGATCAGGTCGTGGTCCACGTCGCGGGTCGCGTCGCCGACGTGGCAGCCGGCGCAGGTGGACGTGCGGGCGACGAGGTTCTTCGTCGGCACGAACCCGAACGCGGCCTTGTCGCGGTTGCTCAGCGCCTTCCACTCCGGGAGGTAGTGCCGGGTCAGCCACTTCTCCTCGGGGCCGTGACAGCCCGCACACCCGACGCCCTCCGCCGCGGCGCCGTCGGTCGCGTTCGGCGCGGCGTGGCAAGCCAGGCAGCGGGCGTTGGTGTGCGCCGGGCCGCCGCCGACGAGCCCGGCGATGCGCACGGAGTCGGCGTTGAACAGGACGCGGTATGCGTTGGCGTGCGGGTCGTGCGGGACGGGCGGATTGCGCGTCAGGTCGGCGGCCCAGGTGGAATGCTCGCTGAACCGCTCGCCGGGCCGGCCGCCGCCGTGGCACGACGCCGCGGCACACGACAGACTGCCGCCGGTGCCGCCGGGTTGCGGGCCGACGGCGTAGGGGCGGTCGTCCGACGGCGCGGCGGGGGCCGGCGGCGTGGGGCCGAAGAACGCGCCGCCGACGAGGGCGGCGGCGATGAGGGAAACCGCGGTGCGCACGGCCGGTCTCGCGGTCGGGTGGGCGCGTCCGTGCGCGGAATCCTGGGAGGCTCGGGGGTCTAGCCGCTTGTGG
>DASPHQ010000887.1:0-3375 GCA_035629595.1 Urbifossiella sp.
TACTACGTCCCGGGCTGACCGAGCTGGAAATCCGGGCCGCCGAGGAACGCCTGCTGGACCTCGCCGCGTGATTGTGAGGAAGTCGCGGAAAGAGCAGTCTCCACGTCTGGAGCCAGGATGGTGGGGTGGCGGTTCTGTGAACTGGACCGGGCATGGCTCAAGCAGGAACTCGACCGGGGCCGAAGTAGACGGCTGGCGGACCCGGTGACGGCGCACTTCTGGGACGCCCTCCGCGACCACATCCGCTCGATCCCGCCGCCGGACGATGCCGACTGACCGGGTCGTCTACAAGACCGGTCTCGCCACCGCCGACCTGTCGGACCTGGCCGACTACCTCCGCGCCTACGCTGGCCCGGCGGTCGCGCTCCGGTTCGTCGACGCCGCCGAGTAGGTGTGGGCGCTAATGCGGCCGGAGTTCGGGGCGGGGTACGCCCGCGTCACGGTTAGTACTCGCCCCGCGTCAGGACAGTCGTGGCGGAGCGCTCAGCCTCGGCCAGTACCCAGAGCGTCCGATCCCCCGGTAGCTTGTAGCTCGACAGCACCCGCAAGCCGTGCCAGAGTGCCGCCTCGTTCGCCCGGACGTCTGCGGCATCGACATCCCCCCAGTCCCCGGCCAGGTGGCGGGTCAGTAACTCGTGGACCTGCTCGGTCGTGGCGATTTCCATCGCGCCGAGGGTCACGGCGACCGTGCCGGGCCGGAACCTCGGGGGTGGGGGGACGCGCGGCGTGCAGCCGTCGACCGCGGAAGGGGTCGGGACGTTTCCGGCTGCGGCGCGATCGGTCATTCCTCCTCCATCTCTCCCCTCTGTCCGGCGGCGTCGCACCGGTGACGGCCGGCGGTTTCGGGGTTCGCTTCCTACCGCCGATAAAGCCACGACTCGCGGGCCGTGTCAACCACTTGATCGCGCCGCCGCCGAAATGATGTCGCCTCCCCGTGCGGGTCGCCCGCGTCCGCCTGCCACACGGTCCGCCCAGGGTGACCGCTCGACCCACCGGCCGGCGCCGACCCATGCGTACGGGTCGTCCAAAAGCCGTTCCTGCCGACAAAACTGGTCGCCGCCGCCCGCCGACTGGTCGGGACGAGGAAACGACCCGTCTGACTACGCCAGGTGCTCGGCCTCGGCCCTCCTCGATACCGGGCAGCACGGCACCCGAGTACGCCCCGAGATGCCACGAACAGAATCCGGCGAATCGTGTTTCTGTGTTTCTGCCTTTCCGGGGTGTTGGCCTGACGCGGGACCGCGGTGTGAGGGCGGCTCAGAACAACGTCATCTGCCCGCCCCGTCCAGACCGGCGGGATGTCGACGACTCCGAGACGACCGGCGACGGGGTCGAAGGGACCGGGTCAGGAATCGCCGGAGGGTCCGGTGGCGCCGGGACCGGTAGCGGCGCGGGCTGGCTCTCCTTCACCGCGGCGATGGGGACATGAGCCGCCCGGAGCGTCTTGATCTTCTCCGCCAGTTCCGCCGGGCTCTCGCCCTCCTGCGCGTGGACTGCCAGTGCAACCTGTAGCCGGTTCCGCAGCGCTGCCAGTTCGTCCAGGTATGTCGCGTGGGGAAACACGCGGCCGAGACGGGCCTCGTAGTCCACGAGTTGGTTGCGGGTGATCCCCAACTCCCGCCCCACTTCCTCGCACGCCTCGATGTAGCTGCCCTCCAACCGCCCCAGGGCGTTCATGACGGCCCGCACCCCTTGTGATTCCCGTGAGAGCATGGCCTTGCGTATGACTGTCCCCTCCAGGTACACGTCCGCCGCTCCGCCGGGGTGCCGCTCGATCCCGAAGGCCATCCCCTTGTAGACGCCGACGGGGTACATCCGGGGCCAGTCCACCCGGTCCGGGATCATGGTCAGGGCGCGGGAGAGGGCGGCCTCGCTTCCCGGCTTCCCGTTCACCTCGTACCCGTCGCTCGTGCGCAGCGTCGCCTGGTCCGCGGTCAACCCGGCCAGCCGGCGCTGCAGCCGCTCGATCCGCTCCGGCAACTCGCGGAGGTTCTTCCTTGCCAGGTACTGCTCGTCGGCATGGGACCGGCGGAGGACACATAGCCGCTGGGCCTCGGCGTCGGCCTCGGCCAGCACGAGCACGGCCGGGTTTCCGGAGGCGATGGCCTTCACCTCGGCGAAGCTCAGCTCCTGCCCCGCCACGTCCTCGGCCCGGCGAACCCCCGACTCCCCGGTCATGATCTGGTTGATGAACTTCGCCTTCGTCTCCAGTGCCTGCCACATGTAAGCGTCGAACGAGCCCTCGGTGACGTAGCGGTAGATCGCCACCTCGGGGTTCTCGTTCCCCTGGCGGAGGATGCGGCCGTCCCGCTGCTCGACCTCGGCCGGCTTCCACGGGGCGTCCAGGTGGTGGAGCGCCGCCAGCCGTTTCTGCACGTTCGTGCCCGTCCCGAGCTTTGCGGTGCTGCCCAGGAGGACGCGCACGGACCCCGAACGCACCTTGTCGAACAAGGCCTGCTTCTTGGCGTCCGTGTCGGCTTCGCCGACGGCGGCAATCTGCTCCGCGGGGATGCCGCGGCGAACCAGCTTCCCGACGACCTCGTCGTAGGCGGAGAACGGGTTCGCGTGCACGCCCATGTCGCAGAAGACCATCTGCGTGCCCCTCCGCTGGGTGGTCTGCGTCCAGATGCGGTGGACGGTCTCGACCAGGGCGTTGATCTTCGAGCCGGGGAAGTCGGTGGCGCCGGACAGCATCCGGGAGTCGAGTGCGAGTTTGCGGCCGTCGGTGGTGATGGCGAGGGCGTTGTCCTCCCGGGGATCGACCCCGCCGTTGCGGACCCGCTCGTACCGAGCGACCAACCCGTCCTGGAGCACCCGCTGCTCGTCGGACATCGGGCAGGCGACGACCCGGGGCTTCCCGCCTGCCAAGGCAGGGCGGGGCAGGTTCAGCATGTCCGCCGTCTGCACGTCGGCGAACTGGCGGAACATCTGCTGGAGCTCGGGTAGGTTCACGAATTTGGCGAAGCGGGAGCGGGGCCGGAACGTCTTTCCGTCCGGGCTGATCTCCATCGCCTCGACGACCTCCCCGAAGGTGGCGGCCCAGGCGTCGAAGTGCTCGATCCCCCGCGCGCGGAGACCGTCGGGGTCGAGGTACCGCTGCATCGTGTACAGCTCGACCATCGTGTTCGAGACGGGCGTGCCGGTGGCGAACGTGACGCCGCGGCCTGCGTGCAGGTCGTGGAGGTAGCCGCACTTCATGAACAGGTCGAACGCCTTCTCCGACCCGCCGGTCTGGATGCCCGCAACGCGGTCCATCTTCGTCGGCGTTTCCAGGTTCTTCTCCGCGTGTACACACTGCACACGAAGTGGACCAGTGTCCGGCGTCGTCCGGGCCGGGTATCATCGCCCTGGCGGCCCTTCAGGAGTTGGGCCGCT
>DASPHQ010000888.1:0-10757 GCA_035629595.1 Urbifossiella sp.
GCAGGGCGATGTCCGGCCCGAGACGGGCGAGCAACTCCCGCCGCGCCGGGTCGGCCACCGGTAGCCGGACGAGTGCCTCTACAACCGGCCGGGCGAACCGCAGGAAGAGGGTCTGCAGCTTCCCTTGCAGCAAGGACAGGAAGTCCCGGTCGTCGCCGACCAGGATCCGGCCGACGGACGCGCTCCCGTACAGCAGTTCGTTTTGCAGGAACTCGACCAGTTCGCCGGCGTCGGCCTTGAGTTCGGCCGCGAGTTCCCCCGACGCCCGGTCGATCAGGTCCATGACCTCCTGGTACAACCGCGTCCGCCACCCATGGTTGGCCTCCGACGGCTTGAACACCGGGTGCGAACAGCTGTCGAACAACCGGTCGCGGGCCGCCGCGGTCCGCGACGGCAGGTTCGCGACGAGCGCCGAGATGAGCCCTGCGTACCGCTCCCGGAACGGATCGGCTTTCTGGTCGGCTTGCCGGACCGCGCGGCCGCGAAAGTAGTTGCTGAGGCGGGCCGAAATCTCGGTCCACTCGCCCTCCCACCACCGCTGGAAGTGGATGCGGCGGTCGGCGTCGAGTTGCCGCTGGGCCTCGGCCGGGTCTTCCGAAAACGTCTTTCGGACGTGGTCGTAGGCGGCCTGCGCGGCCGCCACGGTTTCGCGGATGGGGTCGTCGCACCGCCGCCGGAGCACGTCGACCCGTTCGGTCTGCAGGTAGCGATCGATGCGGCGCTTGATGGCGTCGACGCCGGTCGCCTCCAGGACTGCCGCGTCGTCGGTCGCCCCGGTCAGGAGGGCCATCTTCCGGCCAACCTCGGCCGGGTCGAGGGCCTTGCCGAGGTGCCCGCCGGCGACGCCGCGAAGGACGAGGTAGGCGGCTGCCGACCCGACGACGACGCGGTCCTCGGGCAGTTGCCCCCGCCGCTGCCATTCGTCGACCGCCTTCGCGCGATTCTCCTGCAAGATGGCCGGCGTCCCCTCCTGGTCGGCCCGGCCGAGGAAGACGAACAGCTTGTCGGCCACCTTCACCCGCTCGTCGCCCTCTTGCACGAACCGGATCAGTTTCTGCTCACTCCCCTCGATGCTGGGGTTGCCGACTCGTTGGACGAGGATGACGGCGTCGCAGTCGGCCAGCATCTGCTCGGCCTGGGTTTCGTGGATGGTCAGACCGGAGTTGAGGCCGGGGACGTCGTAGAAGGCCACCCCGTCGACGGCCGCCAGGGCGGTCGTGTACAGCCGGACCTCCAGAACCCCGTACGCGTACCGCTCGTCGGCCACGTACCGGCGGAGCTCCGAAGCGACGTCCTGAAGGTGGGTGAACGCCCGCCGCACTTCGCCCTGGCGGAGAACCTCCTCGATGCTCGCCCGGTGCCGGCGGATGGTGTCCAAGTCGTTTCGCGCCTTGGCGGCCAGTTCGCCGCCGCCGGCCGCCGCCTGCCGCTCCAGGTCGCGGATCATGCCCTCGTACTGCTCGCGGGACTTGGCCGAGACCTCCAGCCGTTGCTCCTGGCCATCGCCGACCGAGAACACCTGCGTGGTGGTGTACGTGCACCGGTGTGACTCGTTGGGCAGCAGGTCGCAGCCGAGCCAGGCGTTCACGAAAGTGCTCTTCCCGGCGTTCTCCAGCCCGACGACGGCGATGCGGAACTCGTTCTTGCGGAGCCGCTCGTACTGCCGCTCGAGCGGCCCGCCGAGGGCCTCGAGTTGTGCGGTCGTGGCAGTCGGCACCCCGGCCTGGGGCAGGGCCGCTAGGTCGAGTGCCCGCCGGCGGACGGCTAGCACCTTGTCCAATCGCGCGACGTAGTGCGCCGCCGCCTCCGACCACGTGTTCATGGGACCTCGCTGCTGTTGTCAGGCGCGAATGAGGAAGCCGGTGCCGCTGTGCCGGATGAGGGCCGCTACCCGCTCCACGGTGCCTGCACGCGGGGCGTCGAGCAGGGCCGTCTTGAGTGCGTACCGCGTCGGGGCGACGAACAGGTCCGCCCCGTCAGCGACATCTATTCGCACGTACACGTCCTGGTCGGGGTCGGGCGTCCCGTTGGCCAACTCTGTCCGCCCTTCTTCCGCCAGCGCGGCGTCCGGCGGGGCGGCGCGGAAGTACGTGGCCGCCCCGACCAGGTGGAGCAGCCGGTCCGGCGCAACCGCGGCCGACGATGCCAGGTCCAAAATCGCGGCCGCCGGCACGATCAAACAGATCGCGGCCGGCTGGCGGCGCGGGGCGGGCGGGGGCGGCGGTGCGTCCGAGCGGAGGGCGTACGCCGCAATGACGGCGAGCGCCGCCAGAGCGACCTTCAACGACAATTTCTTGTGTTGGGCGTGTCCGTGATCGCGGAAGTCGGGCTTTAACAGCCAATTACTAATCCAGACGGCATCCAGGCCGACCGACTTCCGAACCCAATCCAGATCGCTTTGCAGCGTCCCCCGACCGCCGACGTTGAACGTGCGGCAGATGTCAGTCGCCCGGTGCGGGGTCAGGTGGCGGATGGCGGCACCTAGTAAGTTTTCCGCCCCACCGTTCGGGGCCTGGGTGATCAAGAAGCTCAGGAGGGCGTCGAACCGGCTCCCGAGAAGTGTCGACACGTTCACGCGCCACCCTCTTTCTCCGGCCGCGCGCGGATGCGGTCGAGGGCCGCCTGCAGTGCCCGGGCGCGCTCGAGGAACGGTTCCCACTCCCCGATCGTCTCGTCCCGCACCTGCTTCGCCCGCGCGTGGGCCTCGTCCAACTTCGCCTGGTAGCGGTCGAGCAATTCCTGCTGGCTCCGGGCCACGACCCGCGACGCCTCCCGGATTTGCTCGTTCAGCCAGACCACGAAACTCCGCACGAGTCCGAGGTTCTGCAGTTTGAGCTGGTCAATCCACCCCGCGAGCAGAGCTTCGATGCCCGGGACGTCTGCGGTGTCGTACTTCCGGTCTTCGTAGACCGGCTTGTCTTCGTAGACCACACGCCCGTAGAAGATCGTCGAGAACCAGCCCCGCCGCTTGCCCGTGTCGACGGACTTCGTCTGGCCCGTGTCCTCCGACCGGGTGACGGGCACGACGTTGAACCCGGGCTGGAACCGGTACGTCGGCGTGAAGCCCGAGTCAATGCGGGCGACGGTCGTCGTCGGCACGGCCAGCCCGACGTCCGGGGCGATGTCGCGGGCCGCCTCGGTGACGTACGCCCAGTACTGGCCGACCAGCTTGTCGAGGGTGGCGAACACCCGCTCCATCTCCCGCTTCGCGACCGTGCTCATGACCTCCCCGAGCAACGGCGCCAGCCGCCGGGTGAGTGCGTTCAGGGCCTCGTTGATCTTGCGGGTGCGGCCGGGGTACTGTCCGGCCCGCTCTTCCAGGTGAGTCGGCGTCTTGGCGCGGGCCATCTCCGGTGTGTAGCCGGCCGCGAGCAGTTCCCCCCTGGCCACGTGCAGGTTGTGGACGTGCTGTTGGGACAGGCCAACGAGAGGGATGTCAGCCCGGCTTTGCAGGATGCCGGCCACCCCCTCGAAGGCGTCGCTCCCGGCACTGGACGCTTCATCCATCCAGGTGTGCAGGGCGGCCAGCGTGTTACGCTTCAGGGCTCCCCGGCGGGCGAGGGACGTGAACAGGTCGTGCCGGATCAGGTTGTCGTACCGCAGGTCGTCCTGCAACCGCGCGATGACGTCGTCGGCCGCCCGCGAGTCGAGAGCCTGGGTGATCTTGTCCACCGCCGGGGCGATGCCTTGGAATGGGGCCTGGAACTCCCGCTCGCACCGCTCGCACAGGTCCTTCAACTGGCCGCGGACGGCCTGGATCCGCGCGCACTCTTTCTTGTACGCCTCCTCGGACGCGTTGAGTTGGGCCGCCGCGGTTTGAACGAGCCATTCGACGACCTTGCCGGCCGCCTCGGCGGCGAACAGGTCGGTGGCCGGCGGGATGACCAACTCGGGCAGGTTTCGCCCGACGTGCCGGCGGAGGGTGGCGAACAGGGCCGCCCCGTACGACGTCTCCCACAAGACGTTGGCGACGCGGGCGAGCTGCTCGTCGGTGTAGTCGTCGACATCGCCGGGCAACCCCTTGCGAGCCGCCTTGGGGATCAGGTCCTTGTACCGGCCGTCGGCCCGCGCGGCGGCGAACGTGCGATCCGGGCCGGGGGTCCCGCGCATCAGGTGGGCCAGCAGGGCCGGTTGCGTGCTCAACCGGATCATGGTGAGCGACTGGATCTCGTCAGCGTATTCGGGCAGTGCGGTCATCAGCCGGTCCCGGATCTGCCCGGTGATCCGCTCCACGAAGGCGTCCTCCCGCGGCTTCCAGTCCTCGTCCCTATCCAGGTCGCGGTGGACGGCGTCGATGCGGTTAAGGACGAACAGCATGCGAACCGGCGACCCGCCCAGTTCCTTGACCTGCGCAACGACTTGGTCGAGCAGTTGCGCTTGCAGCCGCTCGTTGGACTCGTCGCTGTTGTAAGTGACCAGGCAGAGGGCGTCGCGGGACTCCCGAATGACGGCCGCGTTCAGGTGATCTTCGACGTACTTGAGGCCGGGCAGGTCGAGGATGCGGAACCCGGCCCCGTCGGGCAGACCGAGCACGTCGGGGGAGCCGCCGACGTACGTCGGGTACTCCAGTTCGGACCGCGGGAAGGCGGGCACCGCGACCCGGCCGGATGACGACCGCACGGCCTCATGGTACGCGAGCATGACGGCCTTCAACCGCCCCCGGATGTCCGCATCCGACTGGTCGGCCCACGTCCCGCACTCCCACACCGCCCCGGGCGTCGGGTGGACGATCAGGGTGCGAGACGGGCCGTGCCGAATGGTGACCACCCCGGCACTCATCTCCTGGTTGAGGACGGGCATGATCTCCGCCCCGCAGATGAGGTTGACCAGGGCCGACTTGCCACTGTTCGTCGTGCCCGTGGTGGCGAGCACGAGCGTCGGCTTCCACAGGCTGTTGAGCAGCCGGTCGAAGGCGGTTCGCAGTTCGGTCGCCATGCGCTCGCGCTCCGCGTCTCGGGCGGGGTCGGCCGACCCGATCGATCGGCCGAGTAGGTCGTGAAACGGACCCTCGAGTGCCTCCCACTGCTCGAAGAAGCCCTTGGCGTCCGCCACCTTCGTGCGGAAGGCGGGGGGCAGCTGATCGGGCGGCGTCGCCATGATCGTTGAAACTCGTTAAAGGTAAGACAAATTACCGCACGACAGAGGCTTCTCCGAGATTGTACATCCCACTGGCGCCGCTACAACGGCGTAGCGGGACGGTCTGCCCGACCCACCGGCGTCCGACGGCGAGGTCCGTTCGACGGCGGGGGTGGCACGTGCCGGGAGCCGGTTCGCCGAGCGAGTGCTGACCGTGGTCGCGACCTGCCGTCAGCAGGGGCGGGACGTGCTGAGCTTCCTGATGAACGCGGTTCAGGCGGCCAGGACCCGGGCGGCACCGCCGTCACTCACCCCCGCCGGGGCGTGAACGGTTACCCAATTTACGCGTTCGGATACGAGGCAACGGGCGAACCAACAAATTTTATTATCTAATTGCTATTTTTACATATTGCTGCGGGAGATTGTCTCGCGCGCGTTTCCGAGGTGCTGGTCTTTGCGAGTAGGTCGCATCGACCGCTGCCGGGGTACGCCCATCGATCGGACACGCCGGACCGGACGACCACTTGGCATTCGATCGTCCGACTATCAATGGCCCGTCAACTACGGCTACGGCTGCGGGGGTGAGCCGCTACCGTCCTTCTTCCTCTGCCGCCTGAGTTGTGACTTCCGACCTGGCCGGTATCCGGTCGACTTCGGCGGTCCCGCGCCACGCTCGCCGGGTTTCTCGCCCTTCGCGGGGTTGGCGACGGTGTGGTAGTGGTCGTCGTCCCCTTGCACCGCTCGGGCGGCCTGCCTGCGACGAGCCTCGATCGCCTCCTTCGGTGGCTGGGCCGGGATCAGCCCTTCGCACCCACCGATCAGGTCGGCACGCCCCGCCTCGATCAGCGCCTCGCGGACGGTGAAGTAGTTATCCAGCTTGAAAAACTGCATCAAGGCCCGCTGCATCTTCCGGTCTTTGAGGCCTTTTTTGACCGTAACTTCTTTCTTAGTAAAGGGATCGATCCCAGTGTGGAAAAGACATGTGGCGATGTCGAACGGCGCCGGGATGAAGTCCTGCACCTGGTCCGGCCGGTAGCCCGTCCGCTTCAGGTACAGCGCCAGCTCGATCATCTCCCCCAGGTCCGAACCCGGGTGGCCGGCGATGAAGTAGGGGATGATCTGCTGCTTCGGCTTCCCCGCCGCGGCGCTCGCCGCCACGAACTGCTCCGCGAACACGTCGAAGTTGTCGATCGACGGCTTCTTCATCAGCTCCAGCACGGCCGGGCTCGCGTGCTCCGGGGCGACCTTCAGCCGGCCGCCGGTGTGGTGCTCGGCCAGCTCCCGCACGTACTCCGGCGACAGCTGCGCCAGGTCCATGCGGATGCCGCTCGACACCGACACCTTCTTGATCCCCGGCACCTCCCGCACCTTCCGCAACAACTCCACCGTCGGGCCGTGGTCGGTGCCGAGAAGCTTGCAGATGCCGGGGTGAACGCAGGAGAGGCGCTTGCACTTCGCCTCCACGTCCGGCCGCGTGCAGCGCATCCGGTACATGTTGGCCGTCGCCCCGCCCACGTCCGAGACGTGCCCCTTGAAGTCCGGGTCGGCCGCCAGCTTCTCCACCTCCTTGAGGATGGATTCTTGCGAGCGGCTCTGGATGATGCGGCCCTGGTGGGCGGTGATCGAGCAGAACGTGCAGCCGCCGAAGCAGCCGCGCATGATCGTCACCGAGTCCTTGATCATCTCGTGCGCGGGGATCGGCTCGGTGTAGCTCGGGTGCGGCCGGCGCGTGAACGGCAGGTCGTAGGCGGCGTCGATTTCCGCCTGCGACAGCGGCAGCGCCGGCGGCGTCTGGACGACGGCCTGCCGGTCGTGGAACTGGACGAGGGTGACGGCGTTGAACGGGTTCGTGTTCGTGTGGATGACGCGGGTGGCTTCCGCGAACGCGAGCTTGTCGGCGCGGACCTGTTCGTAACTCGGCAACGTCTCAACCTGCTCGAAGCCCGGGGACGGCCGTCCCCGGGCTTTCAGCTCGTCGCTCTCTTTGGCGCCCAGCGCGTAGGTCACGCCGCGCAGGTCGCGCAGCTCCCTTACCGTGCCGCCGGCGGCGAGGCGGCGCGCCACCTCCACGATCGTCTTCTCCCCCATCCCGTAGCAGACCAGGTCGGCCTTGCTGTCCAGCACGATGGAGCGCTTCACCGTGTCGCTCCAGTAGTCGTAGTGGGCGAGCCGCCGCAGACTCGCCTCCACGCCGCCGGCGATCACCGGCACCCCGGGGAAGGCCTCGCGCGCCCGCTGGCAGTACACCAGCGTCGCGCGGTCCGGGCGCAGCCCGATCCGGCCGCCGGGCGAATAGGCGTCGTCGTTGCGGACCTTCTTGTTCGCCGTGTAGTGGTTGATGAGCGAGTCCATGTTCCCCGCGCTCACCGCGAAGAACAGCCGCGGCCGGCCGAACTCCCGCCACGGCTCGCACGTCTGCCACGGCGGCTGGCTCACGACGCCGACGCGGAACCCCGCCGCCTCCAGGCTGCGGTGCAGAATCGCCGCGGCGAAGCTGGGGTGATCGACGTAAGCGTCGCCGGACACGAATACTACGTCCACGGCGTCCCAGCCGCGGGCGAGCATTTCGGCGCGGGTGGTGGGTGCCAGCGGGGCGGCGTAGCGCTCCCGCCACAGGGGGAGCGACAGCCGCCCGCCGGTCGGACGCGGGGACGACGGAGCCGACATCGAAGTACCGCCTCGGGGACGGACGCGGAGGGGCAAACCCCCATTGTAGCAGACAGGCTCGAATAAACGGCCGGCTGTCGGCTCACGTCGGCCGTCCGCCGCGGCCGATATCCCCGTTTTGAGCTCGTGTGGCGGGCCGAAAAACCGTCACAACCGTTACCCGAGGTTTACACGTGTTCCCGATTTCAGGCTGGGGCGGAACGTTCGGCCGTAAAACCCCCCAACTTCCAGATTTCGGGCTTTTAAACAGTTGACCGGCGAGCTAATCTCTACCCCTATGCCGGCCGCCCGACCCCTACCCGGACGGCCAGCCCACCAGCCTCGTGGCACCCGCAGCGGGAACCCGTCGCCATGACTCCCAAGAACACCAACCGCTCGTCTCGCGCCCGACGGTTCGCCGCCGCCGCCGGCGTCGTCGCCGTCCTGGATGGCTCGCCCGCCCTCGCCCAGCAGCCGGCCGCCGGCGACGTGTGGGCGTACTACTCCGAGCTCCACTCGAAGGGGAGCTTCTCCTTCAAGATGGACGGGCAGTCGTACACCAAGTCGGTCGGCGCCCTCCGCTGGGACGTGCCCACCGACCGGCTCACCGCCGCCGGCCTCGACCGCAACTTCACCGCGTTCTGCGCCGAGCCGCTCGTCGGCGTCACCGCCGGCAACACCTACCGGTTCGACGTGCAGTCGCCGGAAGACCCGCTGGCGTACGGCCTTCCGGCCACCGAGGCCGGCATCGCCGAGGCCAAGCTCCGCGGCACCTACATCCGCGAGCTGTTCGGCCGGCACTACCTGACCTCGGTGAACTTCCAGAGCCCCGACAACACCCGCGCCTTCCAGGCCGCGCTGTGGGAGCTGGCCTACGAGAAGGACCTGCCGCAGGGCGAGAAGGCCGCCGCCCGGCCGTTCAGCCTCGGCACCGGCACCTTCCAGTCCGACTACCCGGACGCGGCCAACCCGGCCCCGGCGTTCGTGTCCGTCGCCGAGGACATGCTGAAGTCGCTCACCGGCAACGACGAGGTGTTCTACTCGGTGCCCGGCCTAGCCGGCCGCGAGCTGGTGCGGATGAACGGCCTCACGAACGCCGCCGGCGTGATCGCCCAGGACCAGTACGCCCTCCGCACGACCGCGGCCCTGGCCGGCGGCGTCGTCGGTGGGGGCGGGTCCGGGCTGGGTGGCTCGGTGGGCGGGGCCGGCTTTGGCGCCCCGGTCGGTGGCTTCGGCGGCGGCGGCGTCGGTGGTGGCAGCGGCGGCGGTGGCGGGTTCATCGCGTCGCCCCCGGGCAGCTCGACCCAGTCGCCGCCTCCGCCCCCGCCGAACTCGAACGTGCCCCCGCCGCCGTTCTCGCCGCCGCCGATTAACTCGCCGCCCCCGCCGCCGCCGCCGCAGAACCCGCCGCCCCCGGGACCGCCGCCGCCGCAGGACAGCCCGCCGCCGAACCCGGTGCCGGGACCGGGCGGGCTGCTGCTGGGCGGCATCGCGGCCCTGGCCCTGGCCGGCCGGCGGGCGCTGATGCGCGCGAAGAAGTAGTTCACAACTGATCACTACCCGCGGGCGGCCGGCAGAATAAGATGCCGGCCGCCCGCTCGTTTTCCCCCTCCCGGAGGCCCGCCGGATGGCCAAGGCCGCCAAGACCGTTCTCGCCCTCACCCGCGAGCAGTTCCGCACCCACGCCCAGCCGATGGTCGTCGTGATCAACGGCAAGGAGTACCAGGTTCCGCGGAAGGAGTTCTCCACCGGCTCGCTCGGCTGGTACCTCAACGACAAGATCGACATCACCATCGACGGCGTCCCCGCGAAGGTGCAGATCGGGTTGAACCTGACGCTGGTGGGGAGCAAGGAGCTGCCGGGGGCCGCGGCCGCGCCGGAGGCGGCACCGGCGGCGAAGCCCGCGGCGGCGGCGGAGCCCGCAGCGGCGGAGCCCGCGGCGCCGCCGCCGCCGGGCGGAACGAACGCGCGCGGGGAAACGGAGTTCTAACCACCCCCGAAAGCCCGGGGACGGCCGTCCCCGGGCTTCCTGCACCTCCCGGAGCCCGTCCCGGTGGACACCGTCGAGTACCGCGGCTGGAAGAACAACCTCCGCCTCACCAACGGCGACGTGGAGCTCGTTGCCACGCTCGACCTCGGCCCGCGCGTGATCAGCTATTCGCTGCCGGGCGGGTTCAACGTGATGAAGAACTACGCCGAGCAGATGGGCGGCGCCGGCGAGGCCGAGTGGCAGATCCGCGGCGGTCACCGCTTCTGGCTCGCCCCCGAAGACCTGACGCGCACCTACTTCCCAGACAACCGGCCGGTAAAAGCCGAGCCCATCGGCGCGCACAGCGCCCGCATCGTGGCGCCGCCGGAGGAGGAGTACGGCGTCCAGAAGACGATGGAGCTGCGGCTCGCCCCGAAGGGCACCCGCGTGGACGTGCTCCTGAAGGTGACGAACACCGGGAAGGCGCCGACGACGCTGGCGCCGTGGGGGCCGACGGTGATGGCGCCGGGCGGCGTCGAGGTGATCCCACTGCCGCCGAAGGCGCCGCACCCCGAGCACCCGAAGAACGCCAAGAGCCCCGACGACTTCGGCCCGAACCAGGAACTGGTCCTGTGGCCGTACTTCGACTTCGCCGACACCCGCTGGACGTTCGGGAAGAGGTACATCTTCCTGCGGCAGGACGTGAACAAGGGGCCGACGAAGATCGGGCTGGCGCACCGGATGGGGTGGGTGGCGTACCTGAACAGCGGCGTGCTGTTCGTGAAGCGGTTCGACTACCGCGAGGGGGCGGTGTACCCGGACCGCGGCACCCGCTACCAGACGTTCACGTACCAAGAGATGCTGGAGATGGAGACGGTCGGCGAGCTGACGACGCTGGCTCCGGGGGCGTCGGCGGAGCTGGCCGAGTCGTGGGAGCTGTTCGGCGGCGTGCCCGAGGTCCGCACCGAGGACGACGTGGACCGGGTGGTGCTGCCTTTAATCGAGCGCGGCACGTAAGAATAATTTAAAAGGTAAAATGTAAAAGATAAAATTGGACAGATCGGCG
>DASPHQ010000889.1:0-5150 GCA_035629595.1 Urbifossiella sp.
CTTCAGCTTCGGCATCCGCTTCACCAATGCGGTCCCTTCTTTCGTCAGTTCCGCCGTCAGCGTGCCGGCCTTCGCCAGCGCCGCGAGGGCGTCGGCCCGCTTCTTCACCTTCGCCGTCTCGTCGGGGTTGAGCGTCAGCGGAAAGTGGCTCGTCTTGCCGCCGATGGCGACCGGCTGCCCCTCCTTCTCCTTGTTCGTCTTGCCGAGCTTGCGGGCCTCGTTCGGCAGTTCCTTGTCGAGGTAGCGGACCAGCTCGTCGGACGTGACGAGCCCGTCCGGCTCGTACCCGTCGCGGTAGCCGGCGGCCTCGCCCTTCCCCGTCAGCGCCTCGACGGCGAGGCTGCCGAACAGGCTGTTCTCGCCGCGGGCGATCGACTCGGAGCCGATGAACCCGCTCAGCAGCAGCAGGCGGTCCTGCGGGCGGACGGACTCTTCCTTGTCCTCGGAGCCGAACAGCAGCGCGTCCACGTCGGTGAGGGTCGGCTCGGCGATCTTCTCGGCCCCGGGGTCGAAGCCCTTGTACTGCACGTCCATCATGATGAGGACGTTCTGCCCCTTCACCTTCTTGAACGACGGGGCGAGGTCGCTGCCGATGACCAGCGCGGTCTTGGCCCGGTCCTTGAGGACGGTGTTCGGGGTGAAGTAGACGGTCTTGTCGCCGGTGCTGGCGCCGCGGCCGAAGAAGGCGACGATCAGCAGGTCGTTCTTGCCGGTCTGCTCGACCGCGGCCTCGACGGCCTTGACGATACCGTCGCGGGTGGCGGCCTCGCCCCCGCGCTTGGCGTCGGGGGTGGACAGGAACAGCTTCGTCCGGCCGGCCGGGACGCCGAGGTAGCGCGGGTCGGTGACCACGTCGTAGAGCGCCTTGGCGTCGGCGTCGGCGGTGGGGCGGTCCTTGATGGCCTTGTCCTCGAACTGGCCGGCGCCGACGATGACGACGAACGGCCCGCCCGGCTTGGTCTCCGGCTCGGCGGCGGCGGCCCGGCCGCCGAACCCGGCGGCGAGGGCGATGAGGGCGAGAAGTCCGTGACGAGCGTACATACGGTGCCTTTCCTGGTCCCGAATCCGGGGCGTCCCAATCGGAATTATTGTCCCAATCCGCACGGGCGGGTCAACCGCAAGTCCGTAACGGCGCGGGGGAAGATACTGGTAGCTGGCCGAGGGAAGAGTTCTCGGTCCATGTTGCCGGAAGCCCGGGGACGGCCGTCCCGGGGCTTTCAGCCAGTCAAGATTAATCCCGCCAGCGCCGCGCCCGTCACAAACGTCAGCAGTACCGGCAGTAGCGCCGGCGACGGGTCGGTGACGCCTCTGGGTGGCACCATCACCCCCCGCGGCCCGGCGGCGACCGCCCGCGCCGTCCACGACGCCCACCCGCAGCTGACCAGCACGACCGCCGCCAGAGAGTACATCATCACCGGGTTCGTCGCCAGCGCACGCTCCAGCCCGCCGACCGATACCGCCCCCACGGCGGCCAGCCCCGCGAACCCATTATTCGCAACGTGGACGACGATGGGAATCCAGAGCGACCGCGAACAGGCGTAAGTGAAATGGAGGCACGCCCCCATCGCCGCGGTCACCAACACGTACGGCGGCGGGTACATGTGCAGCAGCCCAAAGACCAGCGACGCCAGCGCGACACCACCGACCCAGCCGTAGCGGCCGACGAACCCGCGACCCAGGAAGCCGCGGCACCACAGTTCTTCCACGACGCCCGGCCCCACACCTACGGCCAGGAGGACGAACCCCGGGTGGAAGCCGGCGAACAACTCGCCGAGCTGGCCGGCCTGGTCCAGGTGCTCCTCCATTCCGAATAGGTGGAAGAGGAGTTGCGCCAGGCCGTCACTGAGGATGACGAACGCGGGGAGTGCCAGCAGCGCCAGCCCGAGGTGAACGGGCGGCAGTCGTTGCAGACCCACCTCGCGCGTCCAGCCGCGACCGACGACGATGCGGATCACGACCAGAGCGAACAGTCCGCCGGCGAGGTAGCCGAGCGGGAACGACCACGCCAGCAACTCCACCAGGGCCGGAGGCATTCCGGACAGACGGTTCGGCTTGTCGTCGGGTAGCAGGGCGCGGGGGTCACCGAGGATCGTCAACACGACGACCCCGCCGACGATGATCGCGATGATCGAGCCGAACAGGACGAACGCGAACCCAAAGGTGAGGAGGGCGCCGTCGAACAGCCCCGGGCGCGGTGTGACGGGTCGGACGACCAACGGGGCATCGTCGTCGGCAGTCATCCTTCGCCCCTGATGTGCGGCCGTGGCCCACCCGTTGCCACGGGTGGGCTTTCAGCCCAGTGCTCTCGTCAATACCGCAAGTCGCCGCGGAACTCCAGCAGTTGTTGAATCCACGACGGCCGCCACGGGTTCCACGCCGGGTAGAACACGCTCAGCACCGAGAACCCCAGCAGCACCGCGACCAGCAGCCGACCCCACAACTTCCCGCCGAGCCGGTCCGCAGCCGGCGGGATGGCGATGATCCACAGCGGCGTCAGCCAGAACAGCCAGCGCGGGCCGCTGGTGTAGCCGCCGTAATTGTTCGTGCGCGTGATGTAGAACGCCATCACCACCGCCGACACCGCCAGCGTCATCGCCGCGAACAGCGGCGGCGTGAACACCGCCCCCTTCCCGCCCGGCGCGAGGCGGTCGAGCTGCTTCGCCGCGCCGGCCCCCGTCATCACCAGCCCCGCCGCCGCGAGGAGCCACACCGGCGTCAGGCTGAACCAGCCGTGGTGGCCGAACAGCAGGTGGAACGCGTACACGTCCTTCGGCTCGGCCGCGAAGTCGATCCCCTGCCGATTCGGGTGGCCGACCGGCAGCTTGAGCCGCGCCCAGTGACTCCCCTCGTACTCGTACCACGGCCCGCCGAACTTCGCGTACGCCGGCACCACCTCGCCGAACGCGATGTAGTTCGTCAGCAGCAGCGCCCCGAGCGGCACCAGCGCCAGCGGCACGAAGATGAGCAGCGTCGGCTTCCACCGTGCCACCAGCAGCGGCAGCCCGATGCCGGCCAGAAGCGCCGCCGCCGGCAGCTCGAACGTCACCGCCAGTCCGCCGAACAGGCCGGCGCACACGTAGCCGCCCGGCCCCATGTCGCGGTTCTCGAGCGCGGCGCGGAGCAGCGGGTACACCGCGAACAGCACGCAGAACGCCGCCGGCGTGTGGTTGTTCAGCGTGCCCGAGAACGTGGTGAGGAACGTCCCCAGGCACGCGGCCGCGAAGGCCGCAATCTTCCCGAAGTCGCTCTTGCCGACGCCGTCGATCAGCCGCGCCAGCAGCCACAAATAAAGGGGGAAGGGGACGACGTTTACCAGGATCAGCAGCGTGGGGATGACGAGCCAGCGGTCGCGGACGAGCTGCCACCCGAACGCCTTATTCAGCGCCCAGTACCCGCCCGCGAGCACGGTCGAGAACAGCGGCGGCTTGCTGCTGTAGAACTCCTTCGTCTCCGGGTTCAACACCACGTCCAGTGACTTGAATGCCGGCCCGCCGAAGATTTCGTCGACGTACACCTCGGGCCGCTGTGGGTCGGGGACGGTGCGCTTTCCAATGCGGTAGGTATTCTTTTCGACCAGCGCGTACACCGTCGCCCAGCGCGACTTGTCGTTGGAACTGAACATCGGCCACGGGTCGGGCCGCTCGCGCGGCCACTCGCGCTTCGGTTCGGGGCCGTAGGGGTGCTTCTCGGTCGCCTTGTAGCGCGTCGGCTCGTAGACGAGTTCCGCCCCCACTACCTTCGCGGCGGCGACGGCGACGGCGGCCGCCCCCAGCAGCAGGTACACCGAGCGACGCAGGTCGGAGGCGTCCGCGGCCATCACACGCCCCCGAGCGTTTCGGCCACGCAATACGGGTCCAGGTCCTCCGGGCCGCGGTCCACGATCAGCTCGGCGAGCAGCCCGGCGATCACCAGCTGCGCCCCGAACAACAGCAGCCCCACCGAGATGATGGCGACCACCGTCTGGGTGACGTTGCTCGCCCCCAACTGGTAGTCGCTCGCGACCCGGACTACGGCGTTGAGCGCGAGCAGGAACATCCCGAACAGCCCGACGGCGATCGGGAACAGGCCGAAGTTGCCGAGCAGGTGCTGCGGGCGGTGGCCGAAGCCGGTCAGGAACTTCACCGTCACCAGGTCGAGGAAACCCTTGGCGAAGCGGTGGAAGCCGTACTTCGAGTAGCCGTACTTCCGCGGCCGGTGCTGGATCACCAGTTCGCCGACGGTGAACCCACGTGCGAACGCCAGCACCGGAATGAAGCGGTGCAGCTCGCCGTACAGCCGCACCTCGTTGAACACCTCGCGGCGGTACGCCTTCATGCCGCAGTTGTGGTCGTGCAGTGGCACCCCCGTCAGCCGGCTGACCATGGCGTTGAACACGCGGCTCGGGAAGACCTTGTGCCACGGGTCGTGCCGCACCTGCTTCCAACCGCTGATCACGTCCTTGTCGCGGAGCGCCTTCAGGAACCGCGGAATCTCGTGCGGGTCGTCCTGCAGGTCGGCGTCGAGGGTGACGATTTCGGTGCCGCGGGCGGCCTTGAACCCGGCGGCCAGCGCCGCGGCCTTGCCGAAGTTGCGGCGGAAGCGGACGCCGCGGACGCGCGGGTCGGTCTCGGCCAGCTTCAGGATGATGCCCCACGAGCCGTCCGTGCTGCCGTCGTCCACGAACACGATCTCGACCGGCCGGTCGAGCGTCGCGGCCACTTCCGCAATCTCGGCGTGGAGCGGGCCGAGGCTCTCGCGCTCGTTCAGCACGGGCACGACGAGCGTGAGCAGCGCGGGTTCGGCGGGCGGCGACGGGTCAGGCATGCGCGGGCTCGGATGGAGCGGGGCGGCAGAACACGTACAACCCGACGGCGGCGAGTACCTCGGCGAGCGTCCAGGCGAGGCGCAGCACCAGCGCGATGACCACGCCCAGCCCCGCGGCGACCTCCGGCCCCAGTTCGCCGACGAAGCGCGGGCCGAGCGCCGCTTGCAGCAGCAACTCGCGGACGCCGAGCCCGCCGGGGGCCACGAGCACGACGAACCCGCTCACGTAGGACAGCGCCATCGCCCCCACGTCGGCCGGGTAGTGCTCCGCGGGGTGCCAGCCGGGGTCGCCCGGAGCCACAGCCGCGACCCCGAGTGACACGCACGCCCCGAGCAGCGCCCAGCCG
>DASPHQ010000890.1:0-2592 GCA_035629595.1 Urbifossiella sp.
CGCGGCCGGGCTGACCGGCTCCAGCGGGCAGCGGCGGCACGCGGTCGTAGGGGCGGGTCGGCTGGACGCTGTAGACGCGGGCGGCGGCGGTGCGGTCGTACCAGTCGTTCTCGACGATGCCGTGAACCGACGGCGGCGCCCCGGTGGCGATGCTGGCGTGGCCGGGTCCGGTGGAGGTGCAGGCGTAGGGGAGGTGGGCGTCGGCGTACCACACGCCCTCGCGCTTGAGGCGCTCGAAGCCGTCGGGGCCGAAGTGGTCGCCCCAGCGGGCGAGGTAGTCGCCGCGGAACTGGTCGAACACGACGACGACGACGAGCCGGCCGGGGCCGCTCGGGGGGCCGTCGGGGTTGGGGGTGTCGGGACCGGGGGCGGGGCGGGTGACGTACCAGACGCCGACCGCGCCGCCAGCTACGAGCAGGAGCACGACGGGGAGCAGGAGGCGGCGCATCGAATCACCCGCAGAGCGGGGTCGCGTCAGCGCCCCGTGCGAACGCGAAACTTGAAGTCGAGCGAAGGCACGGGGCGCTGACGCGACCCCGCTCGACGGCGGTTAGCGCCCGTCGTTCGCCAGCAGCTCCCACCGCTCGCCGAAGAACCCGGCCCTTACCACCTTCCCCGGGTGGCGGCTGTTCGGCGGCGTCGTGATGTCCACCACCGCGTAGTCCGGCAGCATCGGCACCTGGCGGGCGTTGTTGAGGTAGGCATACTCGCGGAACGTGAAGCCGGAGTTAAGAACGACGTACTTGTCCGGGTTCAGCGGGTTCGGGTAGATCAGCACCGGCACGTGCGTCCCCGCCGTGTACGTCTGGTCGCCGACCTTCACGCCCTCGGCCGTCCACTTCACCGGCAGCCGGTCGGCGATTTTGGCCAGCACCGCGTTGCTCGACGGGTCGCCCCACAGCACGAGGTTCGAGTTCGCGATCTGTTCGCGGGTCAGGTAGTGGTCATCGACTACCGTGGTGTCGCCACGGAAGTGCTTCCGCCAGTGCGTGACGGCGTGCCTCATCTCGGCGTCGGCCCAGGCGCCGACCTTTTCGTTCAGCGCCTTGCCGGTCGGCCGCACCATCACGAAGCGGTCCATGAAGGCGTCGTCGATCGGCCCCTGGAGGCCGGAGCGCTTGACGAGGCCCGGACGAGCCGCGTCGTCTTTGGCTTTCACCCAGCGCGTGCCGTTCTTGACGAACCGGCTGACGATCGGTGCGATCTGCAGATTTCCGGTAACGGCGCCTGCGAACTCCCCGTCGATATTGACCACGGTGTTGATGGGGTGCTCGAGCACGAATGCAGTAACCCCCCTCGTATTCACGATGGAGTTGAAGGCCTCATCGACCTTGAGATTGATGGACGACGGCTCCCAGTGCTTCACGAGCCCTTCGACAACAAACGGCCCGCAGCGGTTGTATCGCAGCGTGTACGTGGTGAATTTGACATCAGCCCGATGCTTCGGCAGCCCCTTCGCCACGATCGCGTCGATCTTCTCGTTCACCTCCGCCTTCGCTGCCTTCTCGTAGCTGTGGCCGGTCTTCGGGCCGATGACGTGAACCAGTTCGAGGCCCACCTTCTTCATCTCGCGGGCCATCACGTCGGCGGCCTGCTTCTGCTTGTCGATCTCGCCGCTGTAGGCGACCGTCGGCAGGTTGAAAATGTTCTGAGCGTAGTCGGTCGCGTTGTACATCCGCCACAGCTTCTGCTCGTACCACGTCGGCTGCACCTTCTCGCCCTGGAAGTTGTTGAGGAACTCCGGCGTCTCGCTGAACCCCGCCCCCGGGGCCGCGGCCGCCCACAGCGTCGGGTAGTGGACCGCGTACTGCCAGCACGCCGCACCGCCCATGCTGAACCCACGCGCCACCAGCCGGCTGCGGTCGATGCGGTAGTGCGCCGCGGCGTGCTCCAGGCACTCGAACGTGTCCACCTCACCGGCGAACTTGTTGGCGTTGCAGTACCGCCCGTAGGGGCACAGGATGAACGCCCCGGGAGCCTGGATGATGCCGCCCGCGGACTGGGTTGCGGCCATGAAGTTCACCTCGCTCAGCGTCTCGCCGCGGCCGTGCCACCAGAAGTCGAGCCGGTGCGGCTCCTTCGCGTCGAACTGGTAATTGCCCGGGACATGCAGGCCATAGGGCTGTGCCGAGCCGTCGATCCGCGAGAAGTAGCCGCGGACGACGTAGCCGGTCTGCGTCGTCCACGGGTGCTTGCCGTCCTTCAGCAACCGGGCGCGATCCAGGCCGGCCTTCAGGACGTTTTTCACCGCGGGGACGCCCTTCGGGTCGAACACCTCCTTGTGCTCCACGGCGTAGCGGACCGCCTTCTCGTAGATGGCCACGTCGGCGAGGAGCGGGTGCTTGCCGATGTCCTTGATGAGCCCCTGGAGCTCGGCGAGCCCCTTCCGCAACTCGGCGTCGTCGGCCGGCGGCAGGTCGATCCCCTTCGGGGGGATGGGGCGGACGTTGTCGGGGATGTTGTCGGCCGGGCCGTCGGCGGCGGCGGGGAGGGCGACCAGTGCCGCGAGGAGGGCGGGGAGGAGGGCGCGCGCGAACATCGGGGGCTCCCGCGGGGTCGGGTGGGGTGCGGTGAGTGTAGGGAGTCCACCCT
>DASPHQ010000891.1:0-3542 GCA_035629595.1 Urbifossiella sp.
AACGCCATGGTCGGCTACTGGGCGAGCTTCGTGAAGACGGGCAGGCCCTCGGCCGCCGGGGCGCCCGCCTGGCCCGCGTTCGACGATCGGCAGGGCTACATGGCTTTCGAGGACGGCCGCCAGCCCAAGGCCGACGTCGCGCCCGGCGCCTACGAGCACTACGAGGAGGTCGTCTGCCGCCGCCGCGCCGCGGGGGACCAGAGCTGGAACTGGAACGTCGGCGTCATCTCGCCCAACCTGCCGCCGAAGGCGAGCTGCTAGCCGTCCGAGGGCCGCATGCGGCGCGGTTCAGGCGCCGCCTTTGGCCCGCTGCTCCCGGATCGCCAGGAATCCCGCGGCGGCGAACTTCGCCAGCCGCTGCTTGACCGCCTCGAAGTCGTCCGAGCGGCACAGCCCGCCCGACAGCCGGTCGATGCGGCCGGTGCGGGCCCAGGTAACGCTGATCGCGCCGGACAGCAGGTGGTAGAGGCCCGCCAGAAGGCTACTGCTGGGACGATCCGGTGAAACACCACTGGTGGCCCCCACGTGACGCTTGCGTCAGGCTTTGGTCGGGCCGCCTTCGAACAAGGCGGCCCTTGCACTTTGCCTTGGTGGTTGTCTCGAGGTTGGGGGTACGAGTCGTGTTGGTTTGGGGGAGCGGTGGGATAAAGTGGCGCGTGGAAAACCGTTCCCAAAACCGTTCCATAATTCATGGCGCCAAGTGGCACCAGCAGGCGCCCAGACCGGCTAAAAGTGATAATTTCACGGGTTTTTGCGCCACTTGGCGCCTCTCCGTACCACTCATAATCGTAAGGTCGGGGGTTCGAGTCCCCCTGCTACTGTGTAAAGGAAGGCCCCGCAACGGTTTCGTTGCGGGGCCTTCGTCTATGTCAACGCTGCTGGAAGTAGCCAGTGTGAGTTCGCGGTGCATGCGCAACACGCTTGCCGTCTAGCTTCTCTGCTACTATGCTACGTAAAACCGTAGCAGATTAGACATGGTTCATGGATGCTTCACCCCGTTTCTACACCCTGGATACGCCGATCTCTGTTTAGACTGCCCTCCTCACCCAACCGGAAAGGACGTCATCATGCTCAACGCCATCGGCGATTCGGGGCAGGCCGTGGACTGGTGGTTCGCCTTCAAGCTGCCGCGCAACGCCCGCTCGCCCTCGGGGTCGTCCGCGACGCCGCCGTCCACCGGCTTCGAGTACGTGTACTTCGACGACAGGAGCACCACGCTGACCCGGTCGGGCAGCCCGATCAGCGCGCCGGGCGGCGCCCTGTACGACACGCTGCACCAGATCTACCCGCTCACGGGGGCCGCGGACGGGGCGCCCGGCTTCGTCGTCTACAACGACGAGCGCTCCGACGGCAAGAGCGACAACGGCGAACTGGGGCACACCAAGGGGGTGCTGGCGTTCGACCCGGCGACGGACTCGGGGTTCTGGCTGCTGCACTCCACGCCGCGCTTTCCCACGCCGTCCGGCTGCGACTTTCCGCAAAACGAGAAGGACTATGCGCAGACGTACCTGTGCATCACCCTCAAGGACTTCGCGACGGTTCAGCAGATCGCGGCGCAGATGATCGACCAGCAGGAGCCGCAGGTGTTCGCCTCGCGCCTGTCCGCGGGCGTACCGGCCGACAGCCCCCTGGCCCGGCTGACGCAGCCGCTGAGCCCGGCGGACCCGGCGCCCCCCGCCACGCTGGAGTTCACCTCGCGGGGCGGCCAGGCCTTTCGCTGCATCGCCAAGAACCGGCACTGGAACAGCGACTACTGGAACGACCTCGTGGGGCCGGCGCTGGGGGTGAACCTGGACGTGGAGACGTGGCGGCGGGGCAAGCTGGCCGGCACGGAGGACAGCGACCTCGCCCACTCGGTGCTCGACACGCTCTACATCAACCTGGAGCCGCTGGGCGTGGACTACGAGTGGCACTACACGCAGGACCACGCCAAGTGGGCCTGCTCGCAGACGCCGAACTGGGTCGTCGTCGCCGACATCAACCGCGACACGTCGCAGGAGAAGCGGGGCGGCGGCGGCATCGCCTTCCAGCACCCGGCCTGTGGCAGAGCATCTCGCAGGTGGACACGGTCAAGCCACCCGCGTAAGCCGCGTCGGCGGCGCCTCCGGACCCGTTTCGAGGCCCTCGACAACTGTACGAGAACGCCCCGGTGCCACTCAGGCACCGGGGCGTTCCGCGTCGCATGCATCTGGCGACGCCGTTCCTGCTGGCGGCCGCATCACCCGTTCGGGTCGATGCGTATGGTGGCGCCGGCCGTCGTTCCGGTTCTCGTCTTCATGGGTCGCCGCTGGTCGAGTGGTGTCCCGCGCCGGGTGGCGCGGGGGTGGATCTGCCGGCTCAGGGGCGGCCGTGCGGGTCCAGGCCGCTGCCTTCGCCGGCGCGCACCGTCGTCTGGGTGTCCATCCTCAGCCGTTGCCGTCGATGCGCGCGCCGGCGGCTGCCCGCGTTCCCGTGATCGTCTTCATCATGCCCTCCGTGGATCGGGTGGTGCCCCGCGGGCGATGCCGCGGGGCGCGTGTCGCCGGGATTAGCCGCTCGGGTCCATCTGCCCGCCGTTGCCGCCGCGGATCGCGCTTCTCACGGTCATGGTGCCCTCCCGTGGTCGGAGTGGATGAAAGCGCGCGGCCGTGTCAGCCGTTCGGGTCGATGTGGCAGCCGTCGCCGGCGCGGATCGTCGTGTGGGTCGTCATGGTGCGCTCCCGTGGTGGGGTGTGGTGGAGCCGGCGCTCAGGGGCGCGGGGCTCCGTTGGGATCCAGCTGGCTCCCTTCGCCGGCGTGGATCGTGGTGCGGGTGGTCATCGCCGTGCCTTCCGTCAGGGGCGGCCGGGGCCGCCGTGCGGGTCCAGGCCGTTGCCGTCGCCGGCGCGAGCCGCGGTGCGGACGGACATCGTCAGCCTCCGCCGTGGGGGTCCAGGCCGGCGCCGTCGCCGGCACGGACGTGCGTGGTCGCGTTCATCGGACCTCTCCTCTGCTCAGGGGCTGCCGTGGGGATCGAAGCCGTTGCCTTCGCCCGCGCGGAGCCGGGTGCTGGTGCTCATGGTGTGCTTTCTCGCCCCGGAGGGCGGCGGGGGTCAGCCGTGTGGGTCGATGCCGGTGCCTTCACCGGCGCGGACGTGGGTCGAGCCGTTCACGTGCGTGCTCCGTCGCCGGATGCGGATCGGGGCCGGCCGTCCGGGTCGATGCCGCTGCCCTCGCCGCCGCGTACGTGGGTCGCCGTTGTCATCGCCGTCTCCTCGTGCGTGATGGGTTCAGCCGGAGCCGGAGCCGCCGCTGCCGGAGCCGCCGGGGCCGGAGTTGCCGTTGGGGCAGATGCCGGAGCCTTCTCCCGCGCGGAGCTGGGTCGTGGTGTTCATCGCAGTGTTCCTTCTCGCGTCAGCCGTTGGGGTCGATGCCGGACCCTTCGCCGGCGCGCAGGTGCGTTGGGGCGTTCATGGCGATGCTCCTCTCGCGTCAGCCGTTGGGATCGATGCCGGAGCCCTGTCCGGCGCGAACGTGGGTCGTCGTGCTCATCACTCTGCTCCAGCCGGTTCGGGGTCAGCCGT
>DASPHQ010000892.1:0-14737 GCA_035629595.1 Urbifossiella sp.
CGCCGCAGCGGGCTCGTCCCGCCCGACCGGCTGGACGGCTTCGTCGCCGGCCTTCAAGCCTCCGGCCAGTCCCCCGCCACGCCCGCCGCACTGCTCGACCGCATGGTCGACGCTGGAATGATTACCCGGTTCCACGCCGACAAGCTCGCCGCCGGGAAGTACAAGGGCTTCCAGATCGGCAGCTACCTCATCCTCGACCAGCTCGGCACCGGCGGCATGGGGCAGGTGTACCTCGCCGAGCACGCCTCCATGCGGCGGCTGGTGGCGCTGAAGGTGCTGCCGGTGTTCGCCGCCGACGACGCCGTGGCCCGCGAGCGGTTCCTGCGCGAGGCCCGCGCCGCCGCCACCCTCGACCACCCGAACGTCGTCCGCGTCTTCGACCTCTGCCAGGAAGGCCGCCTGCTGTACCTCGTGATGGAGTACGTAGAGGGAATCAGCCTTCAGGCGCTGGTGGCGCGAACCGGGCCGCTCGACGTGACCGCCGCGTGCCACTACGCCCGGCAGGTGCTGTACGGCCTCCAGCACGCCAACGACCTCGGCTTCGTCCACCGCGACATCAAGCCGGCGAACCTGCTGCTCGACCGCTCCGGGGTGGTGAAGATTCTCGACCTCGGGCTGGTCCGCTCGCAGGCCGACGTCCCCGCCGGGCTGACGCGCCAGCTCGACAACCGCACCATCCTCGGCACCGCCGACTACGTGGCCCCCGAGCAGGCGGTGGACAGCTCGAACGTGGACATCCGGGCCGACCTGTACTCGCTCGGCGCGACGCTGTACTTCCTGCTCGCCGGGCGGACGCTGTTCCCCGACGGGCGGACGGCGCAGAAGCTGGTGTGGCAGCAGATCAAGGAGCCGGTGCCGGTGGGGCGGTTCCGGCCGGAGGTGCCGGCCGGGCTGGCGGACGTGGTTCACACGCTGCTGCAGAAGCGCCCCGAGGACCGCTACCGGACGCCGGAGGAGGCGTTCGAGGCGCTGGCCCCGTGGGACGACGCCGACGTGCCGCCGCCGCCGGACGAGTGGCTCCCGCAGTTGCCGGCGCGGGTGCTGGCGTCGCGGTCGGCCACGGCCGGCGGGCCGCCGCGGGCGTCGGGTTCGACCTCGCAAATCCTGACGATCGCGATGCGGTCCGGGTCCGGGTCGGTGAAGCGGCCGGGCGATCCGGGGTCGAACGCGATCGGCACCGGCTCGGGGATGCGCCGGGCCGACCCGGCGGCGGAGACGGCGGCGCAGGCGGGCGACACGCTGGGCGACACGCCCGGCCCGCCGCCCCGCGGCCGGGAGCGGAAGGGCTTCCCGCTGCTGGTGTGGGTGACGGTGTGCGCCGGGGCGGCGGCGGCGGCCGCGACCGCCGCGGTGCTGACGGCGATGCGGTGAGCATTGGAAGCTGTCAGTTCTCAGCTGTCAGCCAAGCAAGTCAGCGGCTTGGCTGACAGCTGACAGCTACTGAAGCTCCTTGACCACCACGTCCTTGAACTCGACCTTGATGTTGTAGCTCTGGAACCCGATGTGCCCCTTGTCGCGCTTCAGGCCGGGGTGGTTCTTCGCGGCGCGGTCCTTGTGGTCGTTCAGGTCCGCCTTCAGCAGCTCCTTGCCGTTCTGCTCGATCAGCACGCTCGGCCCCTTGCACACCACGCGGACGTGGTTCCACTCGCCGATCGGGCAGTTGGCCTGCAGCTTCGCCGGCTGCACGTCGTAGATCGACCCGGTGTGCTGGTACGGCGCCAGCTTGGACCCGTGGACCTTCGCCCAGTTCTCGTCGTCGATGAGCTGAATCTCCATCCCGGCGTAGGCGGGGTCGCCCTTCACCGGGGTGCGGAGGGCGATGCCGCTGTTGCCGCCCTCCTTCGACCACCGGTAGCTGAACTTCAGCTCGAAGTCGCCGTACTCCTTGTCGGTGAGGAGGTAGCCGCCGCCGCCGCCCTTGCACACGATGGCGCCGCCCTCGGCGGCCCAGGCGTCGGCCTTGCCGGTGGCCTTCCAGCCGGTCAGGTCCTTGCCGTTGAAGATCGGGGTGAACCCGCCCGGCGACTGGGCGGACGCGGTGCCGGCGGCGGCGGCGAGGACGACGAGGAGGTGGCGCATGTGCGGGGGCTCCGGGGGAGGGACGCGGCTCATCATATCGGCGTAGAATGACAGCGACCCCCGACGAGGACGCCGGCATGCAGCGGGTGATGATGAAGTCGAAGCTCCACCGGGCGACCGTGACCGCGGCCGACCTCCACTACGAGGGGAGCATCACGATCGACGTGGACCTGCTGGAGGCGGCGGACGTGCTGCCGCACGAGCAGGTCCACGTGTGGGACGTGACCAACGGGGCGCGGCTCGTCACGTACGCGCTGCCCGGCGAGCGCGGCAGCGGCGTGGTGCAGGTGAACGGCGCCGGGGCGCACCTGATCCGCCCCGGGGACGTGGTCATCATCGCCACCTACGCCACGATGGAGGAGCAGGAGGCGCGCGGGCACGAACCGCTGGTGGTGCTCGTGGACGCGAAGAACCGGGCGAAGGAGCTCGTGCAACGCCGCTAGCGGCGATGCAGGACCGGCGGGAGCCCCAGCACCTCGACGGGGCGGCCGTCGGCTTCCATCACAGTGCCGGCGTCCTGGTGCTTCCACTTCAGGTAGCCGAGCGCCACCGCCGCCCCGAGCCGCGGCGAGTGACAGCTCGATGTCACGACGCCGACCTCCTGCCCGTCGCGGAGCAGCTTCGTCCCCGCGGGGAGCGGCCCGCCTTGCAACACCTTCACCGCCGAGAACGCCCGGTTGACGTGCCCCGCCCGGTCGCGCGCCATCACGATCGGCTCCTGCCCCAGAAAGCAGCCCTTCGCGTAGCTGACGGCGCGGGCCGCGTTGCCGACCTCCATCACGAACCGCGTCGCGTCGATGTCCGGCCCGAACACCGGCGTCCCCGCCTCGATCCGCAGCACCTCGTACGTCTCCGGCGTTCCGGGCACGGCGCCCGCGGCGTCAAGCTGCCGGCCAAGCTCGACGGCCTTGTCGGCGAGGCACACTAGGTCGTAGCCGGGCACTCCGAGCAGGTCGCGGCGGCGGATACTGGCGACCACATCGCCGAACGTGCGCACGACGTGGGCGAATTCCGGCAGGTCGGGCACGGCGTCGGCCAGCGCCTTCTCGATCACCGCCTTCGCGCCGGGGCCGGCGAGGTGGAGCTGCGCAAAGTCGGCGGTGCGGTCGGCGAGCTCGACGCGCTCGGAGATGAGGTAGCGGTCGAGGTACTTCAGCAACTCGCCGCCGCGGCCCGGCGTCGTCTCGACCCACAGGGCGTGGTCGGCGCCGAGGCGGACGTGGTAGACCCACGCGGCGAACTGCACCTTCGCCCGCGGGTCGCAGAAGTACGCCTCGCAGCCGCCGCCGAGGGGGAGGTTCTTGATGTCGTTCGTGGACAGGTTGCCGAGGAACATCGGCGCGTCGTCGCCGCTGGCGACGAGCTTGCCCGTCGCGGAGCGGTCGAACAGCGCCGCGGTGGTCAGCGCGGCGTGGTAGTCGGGGGTCATGTCGGGTTCCTGTGTCATCCCACCGTCACCATCGCCTTGTGCGCGTCCGAGATGACGACTACGGCGTCCGCACCCACGGCCAGCCGCGCCGCCTCGGCGGGGGTGCGCAGCGGCGTGGCGAACAGCTCCTCGGCCGCCTCGTCCGGGAGGCCGCTCGCCAGGAACAGGCTCGCCCGCCGGGCCGCCCACGCCCACAGCACGCACGCCGCCCGGTCCGGCGGGTTCAGCCGGTTCAGCTTCTTCGTCGCCCCCTCCGGGCCGTCGAGCGCGCGCACCAGCGCCGCCCCCTCGCCGAGCGCCGGCGCCGCGTCGCTCAGCACCGCGACGCGGCCGCCCTTCGTCACCACCCGGGCGGCGCACGCGGCGGCCTTCGCCAGGTCCAGGAACGTGACGCGCTCCGGGCTGCCGGACACGGCCGCGATGACGGCGCCGACGCGCTCGGGAACGGTGCCGCGCCAGCGGGCGTCCTGCCGGCGCACCCCCTCGGCGGAACTGTCGAGCAGCCCCGCGACGACTTCCTGAACGGTGTCGCCGGCCCCTTCGATGACCTGAACGAGGAACGGCGTGCCGAGCAGCCACGCGACCTCCGTGGCCTCCGCACGCAGGCCGGTCGGCTCGTCGGCGTCGGGGGCGGCTCTCGGCTCGAACTCCGCCGGCTCCGTCGGCTCGCCGGCCAGCCCGGGGAAGACCGCGGCCTCGCCGCCGCCGTAGCCGGTGAACGGGTCGTACCCGCGGCCGGTCAGCACGATCGGCGCGTCGGCTTCGACGAGCGTGCGGTTCAGGTACACACGGCGGCCGCCGCGGGTGGTGGCGAGGTAGGCGCGCTTCTTCTCGTCGGTCGGGTCGTGCGTCTCGGCGGTCACGTCGGCGTACTCGTCCGCAAGGTCGTCGATCCACCCCTGCGGCGAGCCCGGGGGCGAAATCACGGTGACGGCCGCGGGCTCGATTCCCGCCGTTCGCAGGTGATCCAGCACGCCCGCGAGCAACTCGGCGGCGGCGGGTAGGGCGGGGTCGAAGACGACGGCGACGCGGTCGTCGGGGGTGAGGGCGCGGCGGAGCGGCTCGAACCCGAACGGGGCCTCGAGCGCGGCGCGGACGAGTTCGCGCGGCCCGGCGGTCGGCACCGACGGCACCGCGGCCGGGCGGACGGCGACGAGCTTGCCGGCGGGGATATCGATGACCCAGGTGCCGCGGCCGACGGGGAGGTCCATGGGGTTATTGTAGCGCGACGTGAAGCACCCGCGGGCGAAAGCCCGGGGACGGCCGTCCCCGGGCTTTAGGTTCGCACCGGCGCCAGGATTTCCAGTACCTCAACGACCGGCCGGTCGCCGGTGTAAATGACGCCGAGCCGACCGTACGTCTCGGCGCCCGGCGGGGCCGCGAACCAGTCGGCCATGCCGACCGACAGCCGCACCCGGAGGTAGCCCGCCGGCTCGATCCGCCGCAGCATGTCGTGCTCGATCAGCACCCGGCCCAGCGGCGTCTTGCCGTCCACGATGGCGTCGCGGACCGCCGGCGGGCAGACGCCGAGGTCGATGCGGACGAGGCCGAACTGCACGATGCTCCCGTCGGACCGGAGGGCCAGCAGAATCTTGCGGGCGTACTCGTCGCCGTCGCGGCGGCGGGCGAGGACGCGCACGTCCACCGGCCCACCGTAGAACTCCTCGACGGTGACGGTCATGTGCTCGGTGTGGACGAGGAGGCGGTGGTACGGCTCCGGCACGTCCCCGGCCGACACCAGTTCCGCCGCGGGGCGGTCGGGCGAGTCGGGGAAGAGGCGGTACAGGTGGTCGAGGGTCGGGGCGCGGGTGAGCATCGGCGGCCCGGGGCGGGCGGGGTGGGCGGCGGGGGATACCCGGATCGCGGGCCGGGCTTACAGGCGTCGTGTCACCAGTCCGGGGGTGGGGACTCGTAGAACTCACCCTCGTCGCCTTGGACGCGGGCGCCGAAGTAGCTGGCGAGCTGAAGCATCTTGGTGACGGTGGCCCGCCGTGGATTCTTGGTCGTGACCGCTCCCCGCCACCAGTCGAACCACGGCGCCGGTTTACAACCCGCCCCGGTCCACAACACGAAGGTGTCGCCGTTCTCCGGGTCGGGCGTCAGCTCCGGGTCGGAACGGATGTAGGCGAGCCATTCGTCGCGCGTGATCGGGTGGGCCTCGCTCTCGGTCCAGTGCGCGGCGCGGGTGACGTGGAGGTCGTAGCCCATGCGAGTTGCCAGCCGTGCTTCAGGTGGGCTTGGTTCGGAGCCCTGCAAAGGGCGTCGGCGAGTAGCCCGGGGTGGAACCCCGGGCGGCGTGCGCGGTGTCAGTAGGGGTGACGCCCTTGAAACTCCGCCCGACGCCCGCCCGGGATTCCACCCCGGGCTACTCGCCGTCGTCCCTCCGGGACTCAAGACCGGGCGGCGAAGGCGAACGCGGCCAGCACCGCCGGCCGGGTCAGCCGGGGGTGCGAGGCCACGATCTGCTCGACCGACTCCCCGGCCCCGGCCTTCTCCAGAATCAGCTCGACTGTGACCCGGGTGCCTGCCACGACCGGCTTGCCCATCATCACGGCGGGGTCGGACACGATCCGCGGTTCGGTCATGGGTGGAACCTCCGCCTTCAATCTACTCGAATTCGCCTCACCCCGTCACCGCCCCCTCCGACGCCGAGCCCACCAGCTTCGCGTACTTCGCCAGCACCCCGCGCTCGACGCGCAGCGGCGGCTTCACCCACGCCGCCCGCCGCGCCGCCAGCTCCGCCTCCGACACGTTCAGCGTCAGCAGCTTCCCGTCGGCGTCGATCGTCACGCTGTCGCCGTCCTTCACCAGCGCGAGCGGGCCGCCCACCCACGCCTCCGGCGACACGTGCCCCACCACCAGCCCGTGCGTGCCGCCGCTGAACCGGCCGTCGGTGATGAGCCCCACCACCTCGCCCAAATCCTGCCCCATCAGGGCGCCGGTGATGCTCAGCATCTCGCGCATCCCCGGGCCGCCCACCGGCCCCTCGCCGCGGATCACCACCACGTCGCCGGCCACGATCTTCCGCGCCGAAATCGCCTGGAAGCACGCCTCCTCGCCGTCGAACACCTTGGCCGGCCCCGTGATGCTCCGCTGCTTCAGGCCCGCCACCTTCGCCACGGCTCCCTCGGGGGCGAGGTTGCCGTGCAGCACCACGATGATGCCGTGGTCGAACATCGGGGCGTCGAACGGCTTCACCACCGTCTGCGGCGTGGCGAACACGCTCCGCACGTCGGCCAGGTTCTCGGCGATGGTGCGGCCGGTCACCGTCGGGCAGTCGCCGTGGAGGTAGCCCTTGTCGAGCAGCGCCCGCATCACGGCCGGGGTGCCGCCGGCCTTGTACAGGTCGTGCATCACGTACTGGCCGCCCGGCTTCAGGTCGGCCAGGTGCGGCACCTTCGCCCCGATGCGGTCGAAGTCGGCGAGCGTCCACTCGACCTCCGCCTCGCGGGCGATCGCCATCAGGTGCAGCACGGCGTTCGTGCTGCCGCCGAGGGTCAGCACCAGGGTGTAGGCGTTCTCCAGGCTCTTGCGGGTGATCAGGTCGCGCGGGCGGATGTTGTTCTGGATGCAGCCCACGAGCGCCCGGCCGGCGGCGAACGCCTCGCGCTCCTTCCCGGCGCTCACGGCCGGCGTGCTGGCGCCGTACGGCAGGCACAGGCCCAGCGCCTCGATCGCGCTCGCCATCGTGTTCGCGGTGTACATGCCGCCGCAGCTGCCGTGGCCGGGGCAGCTCTCGCACTCCACCTTCTTCAGCGTCGCGGCGTCGATCTTGTTCGACTGCCGCTTCCCGACGGCCTCGAAGATGGACACGATGTCCACGTCCTCGCCGTGCGGCCCGACGCCCGGCAGGATGCTGCCGCCGTACACGAACACGCTCGGGATGTTCAGCCGGGCCATCGCCATGACGCATCCCGGCATGTTCTTGTCGCACCCGCCGAAGGCCAGCAGGCCGTCGTGGTTCATGGCGCCGCACACCGTCTCGATGCTGTCGGCGATGACCTCGCGGCTCACCAGCGAGTAGCGCATGCCGACGTGGCCCATGCTGATGCCGTCGGACACGGTGGGGGCGCCGAACGTCTGCGGCACTCCTCCCGCCGCGCGGACGCCCTCGCGCCCCTTCAGCGCCAGCCGGTCGAGGTGGGCGTTGCACGGGGTGATGTCGCTGAACAGCGACGCGACGCCGACCATCGGCTTGTCGAAGTCGTCGTCCTGGAAGCCGACGCCGCGGAGCATGGCCCGGTTGGGCGCCCGGCGGTCGCCGCCGGTGGTGGTCAGACTCTTCCGCTCGAACGCCTCGGCCATGTCAACGTCCCCAGGGCCGGCTCGTTCCCGAGAACCGGCGCGCGTCGTGGAACCGGCAGAACCGGAACGGTTGTTATCCCCGGCGCCGCCCGTTTCGGCCACGGGCGTGACGGTTTTGCCGGTGCGCGAAGGCTGGCGGGGCGAACGGAAAATTCCTGCCGCGCGCGTTGCACCGCCGGGTGGCGTGATCTAGAGACTTGTCGTCCCCGCGAGACCAACGCCCTCCCGGTCGAGCGGACACCCTGGTCCCTGAACCCGAGGAGTTCGAGATGAAGAGCCTGACCAAGAGCCTGGTTTCGTTCCTGAAGAAGGAAGACGGCCCGACGGCGGTGGAGTACGCCGTCATGCTGGCGCTGATCATCGTGGTGTGCATCGCCGCGGTGACGACGCTCGGCAGCAACGCCAACAGCACGTTCTCGTTCGTCGGCTCGGCCATCAAGCCGACCGCCAGCGGCGGCAGCTGAGTCCCCCGGGCCGGGACCGACACCGACCACCGAACCCCCGCCGACCCCGGCGGGGGTTTCGGCGTTTGATGGGGGCGCAACGCCGCGAGCGGCGGGACGAAGTGCCTGTCCAGGTTCCCGACACTGCAAAGCCGACACCTGCGCAAAAATCACCACTTCTTGCCGCACCGGCCGTGGGGCGCTTCTACATCCTCGTAACGGACTCGCGTCCGCCACCCGTTCCACCCCAGTCGCCCGACTACCCGGAGAGACCGATGCGCAAGATGACCAAGCTGGTGGTCGAGTTCCTCAAGAAGGACGACGGCCCGACGGCGGTGGAGTACGCGGTGATGCTGGCGCTGATCATCGTCGTCTGCATCGCCGCCGTGACCACCCTCGGCAGCAACGCCAACAGCACCTTCTCCTTCGTCGGCTCCGCCATCGCCCCGCCGAGCGGCAGCTGAGAAGGGCCGAGCACCGAAGCCCACCCGTTGCGACGGGTGGGCTTTTTCGTTTTCAGCGCCGGTCGAGTAGTCGGCGGACGAGCTCGTCGAGCCGGCGGGCGGCCTCGTCGAGGCCGCGCTCGGTGAGCGGCTCGCTGGCGCTGTCCCACGCGATCTTGCCGTCGCGGTCGTAGAGCACCTGGTGGGGGATGCTGCCGGCGAACCGGAAGTGATCCTCGAACGCCGCCCGCTGGTCCTTCTCCCGGTACGTCTTCCAGTGGAAGTTCTCGAACTGCGCCCCGTGGTCGCGGAGGAACGACCGCACGTCGGCGCCGGCGTGCGCCTTGTCGAGGCTGACCGACACGCATGCCAGCCCGCGGGGGGCGTACTTGCGGTGCAGTTCGACCAGGTGCGGGAAGCTCTCGACGCACGGCGGGCACCACGTCGCCCAGAAGTCCACCAGCACCACGTCGCCCTTGTGCGCCTTGACGGCCGCGTCGAGGGTGGCGTGGGTGGCGTCGGTCACGGTCACGTCCGGCGGCGGCGGCGTGCCGCACCCGGCGACGAGCCCCGCCGCGACGGCCGCCAGCAACCCCGCCCGCACGCACGCCCGCATCGCGCCCCTCCGGTTACTTCTTCAGCAGCTCGACGACCTTCGCCTCGACCTGCTCGGGCGTGGCGTCGAGGTTCGCGGCCGTGTCCCACACCCGCCGGCCGCCGCGGTCGAACACCACCAGGTACGGCAGCTGCTTGGTGTCCTCGCCGAACGTCGCGTCCATCACCTTGCTGTCGTCGGACGGCCGCAGCAGGGTGAAGTTCGGGAACGTCGCGCCCTGCTTGGTGAGGAACGCGAGGGCCGCGGCGCGGTCGTGGGTGCCGAGCTTCCCCATGTCCACGGACACGCACACCAGCCCCTTGTCGGCGTGCTTCTTGTGCAGCTCGACGAGGTGGGGGAACTTCTTGACGCACGGCACGCACCACGTCGCCCAGAAGTCCACGACCACGACCTTGTCCTTGTACCCCTTCACCGCGGCGACGAGCTCGTCGGCCGTGACCTCCTTGAGCTCGACGGCGGGGGGGAGGGTGCGGTCGGCCTTGTCGGTGGGCGCCGCGGCTGGGGTGCCGGGGGAACCGGACCCGCCGCACCCGACCGCCAGCCCGGCCAGCACCGCCAGGACGCTCGCACTCCGCATCGCCGCTCCTCCGCGTGGTTCGGGTATTGTACGGGCGGGGTGAGCCCACCGGCCGGTAGCCGCGGGCTTTAGCCCGCGCCCAGCTACGGGGTGAACCGGGGTACAACGCCCTTCTTACACCGCCGACGTGGGCGCGGGCTAAAGCCCGCGGCTACCGGCCGGTGGGCTCACCCCCGTCAATACCCCCGGGCCGCGCCCTCGATGCGCCGGTCGGCCGCCCCCTGGAAGCGTCCCGTCCGCGGGTCCACCCGGATGCTGTGCGCGTCGCCCTGCCGCGACGGGCTGACGCGGTGCCCCATGTTCGTCAGCTCCTGCACCAGTGCCGGGTACGTCGAGAAGCCCTCGAACCGCGCCACGTCGGGGAACCACTGGTGGTGCCACCGCGGGGCGTCCACCGCCTCCTGGATCGGCATGTCGAACTCCAGCACGTTCAGCACCACGCACAGCGACGTGTTGATGATCGTCCGCCCCCCCGGGCTCCCGGTCATCAGCACGGGCTTGCCGTCCTTGAGGACAATGACCGGCGTCTGCGAGCTGAGCATCCGCTTGCCGGGGGCCACGAGGTTCGCCTTCGTGCCGATCTGACCCGACTTCGTCGTCACGCCTGGCACCGGGTTGAAGTCGGTCATCTCGTTGTTGAGGATGTAGCCGCTCCCCTTCACGACGACGCGGCTGCCAAACGAGTGCTCCAGGGTGTACGTGTTGCTCACGGCCAACCCGTCCTTGTCGATCACGCTGAAGTGCGTCGTGCTGTCCCCCTCCGCGGCCAGCGGGATTTCCGGCGCCACCTTCTCGCTCGGCGTCGCGGCCTTCGGGTCGATCCCGTCCGCCAGCTTCTTGGCGTACGCCTTCGTCGTGAGGTGCGGCGGGATGGTCGTGAAGTCGGGGTCGCCGAGGTGGCGGGCGCGGTCGGCGTAGGAGCGCTTCATCGTCTCCACGATCAGGTGGTTCGTCTCCGCCGACCACCGTCCCTGCTTCTTCAGGTCGAAGTTCTCCAGCACGTTGAGCATCAGGCAGACGCCGACCCCGCCCGACGACGGCGGCGGCGGGCCGTACACGTCGTAGCCGCGGAAGTTGGTCGTGACCGGCACCCGCTCCTTCGCCTGGTACTTCGTGATGTCGTCCTTCGTCATGATGCCGTTGCCGGCCGTCATCTCGGCGGCGAGCTTGTCGGCGGCGTCGCCGGTGTAGAACTCGTCGGCCCCCTTCTCGGCGATGAGCCGCAGGGTGCGGCCGAGGTCCGGCAACTTCATCGTGTCGCCGGGGCGCCAGTAGCCGCCGCCCGGCTTGTCGTAGACGCGGTGGAACTCGGCGTTCGTCGTGGTCGGGCTGGCGAGCACCCAGCCGATGCTCCACGACAGGCCGTCGGTGACCGTGAAACCCTTCTCGGCCAGCTCCACGGACGGCATCACCACGTCCTTCCACGGCAGCTTGCCGTACTTCTTGTGGGCGAGGCCGAGCCCGCGGACGGTGCCCGGAACGCCGGACGCCTTGTGGCTGTAGGCGCTGACGGAGCCGTCGGCGAAGAGCGTCGGGCCGGCCGCGGCGGGGGCGGTCTCGCGGTACTCGACGCACGTCGGCGCCTTCCCCGGCGGTGCGATCATCATGAAGCCGCCGCCGCCGAGGTTGCCCGCTTCCGGCCACGTCACGGCCATCGCCAGCGCGACCGCGACCGCGGCGTCGACGGCGTTGCCGCCCTTCTTGAGGATGGCGACGCCCACATCCGCGGCGGCCGGCGAGACGCACACGACCATGCCGTTGGCGGCTTCGGTGGCGACGCGCGGCGCCGGCGGCTGGGCGGCGCCGGGGATGGCGACGAGGAGGAGGAGCAGGGCGGGGGCGAGGCGCATGCGTTTGCTCCGGTGGAAAGCTGACAGCCCGGCGAGCCGGGAGCGTGAGCCACCGGAGTGGGACGCCACACGAGCCGCCTACCACTCCGGTCGCTCACGCTCCCGGCTCGCCGGTGAACACACTCACCCCGCCCGCAGCGCCGCCGAGTCGGCGACGCCGAGGTTGTGATAAATCTGCCGCGTCGCGTCCGACTTGTTGAGCGTGTAGAAGTGGATGCCGCGGACGCCGTTGTCCAGCAGGTCGCGGCACTGCTCCGTCGCCCAGTGGGTGCCCACCCGCGCCACCGCGGCGTCGTCGGCACACCGGCCGACCGCCTTCAGCAGCTTCGCGGGAATCTTCGCCCCGAGCGCCATCTCCGCCATCCGCACCATGCCGTGCTTCGAGCCGATCGGCATGATCCCGGCCAGGATCGGCACGGTGATCCCGGCCAGCTCGCAGCGCTCGCGGAAGTCGTAGAAGTCGCGGTTGTCGAAGAACAGCTGCGTGCAGACGTAGTCGGCGCCGGCGTCCACCTTCGCCTTGAGGAAGTCCATCTCCTTCAGCCGGTTCGGGCAGCCGGGGTGCCCCTCGGGGAAGCCGGCGACGCCGACGCCGAACCCGCGCCGGTCGGGGGCGTTCGGCCGACTGCGGATGAATTTGACCAGCTGCTCGGCGTACTGGAAGGCGTCGTCCTCGCGCCGGTAGCCGACGACCGTCTTGGGCGGGTCGCCGCCGAGGGCCAGCACGTTCTTGATGCCGCTCGCCGCGTACCGATCCAGAATCGCCGTCATCTCGTCGAGCGAGTGGCACACGCACGTCAGGTGCGACACGGCCGTGAGGCTCGTTTCCTTCTGGATGCGGACGACGAGGTCGTGGGTGCGGTCGCGCGTGGAGCCGCCGGCCCCGTAGGTGACCGACACGAACGACGGCTGCAGCGTCTGCAGCGTGGCGATGTTGCGGAACAGTTCTTCGCTGGCCTCGTCGGTCTTCGGCGGGAAGAACTCGAAGCTGAACGTGGTCCGGTGCTGGGCGAAGATGTCCCGGATGTGCATGGCGGCGGTCCGTGCGCGGTGGAGTGTGGTACCGGGTGTTATACCACAACGACCACCGTCGGCCGCAAGGGCGAGCTTCGCCCGTCACACCGCCACGGCCCGCCCGGTTTTCACCGACTCGATCTCGCGGTGGCACAGTACCAGCGCGTCGCGGGCCAGCCGGCCGCTCAGCAGGTCGGGCTCGACCCCCGTGCGCACGCCCTCGGCCGCGGCCGTCAGCTCGTCGGCGAACGCCGCCAGCGGGTCGCCGCCGCCGGCGAGTTCGGGCTGCGTTGATTTCCCGTCGGCGGTGAGAAGTGTGAGCGGCGGGCCGCCGGCGCTGTACACCAGGCTCGCCTTCTCCAGGTACATCTCGAACCCGTGCGTGAACGGCCGGCCGCCCATGCACACGGCGCCGCTGGAGCACGTCACGGCCGGCCCGCCGGGGCCGTACAGGTACGACGTGGTCAGGTACGTCACCGCGCCGTTCGCCACGGTGCCGACGGCGAACACCTCCTTCGGCACGCCGCACACGAGGCCGATGAAGTGGGTGTCGTGGATGTGGAGGTCCACGGCCGGGCCGCCGGTCTTGGCGGCGTCGGAGATGTCGGCCGACCAGTCGGGCACGGCGATGACGCGGGTGAAGTGCGCCGCCAGGAGCTTGCCGTACTTCCCGCCTCGGACCGCGTCGGCCGCAAAGCGGAACTCGGGGAAGAACGGCAGTACGTGCGCCACCATGCAGAGCTTGCCGGCCTGTTTCGCGGCGGCGACCATTCGATCGGCGTCGTCGGGGGACAGCGCGATGGCCTTCTCGACGAGGACGTGCTTGCCGGCGGCGAGCGCCTGCAGCGCCAGCGGGGCGTGCTGGTCGGTGACGGTGCAGACGTCGATGAGGTCGATGTCGGGGTCGGCGAGCATGTCGGCGAACGCCGCGTACGTCTTGACGCCGGTGAGGTCGACGCGGCCGGGTTCGGGGCCGAAGTTGCCGCGGGTGGCGGTCCAGTCGCCGGCCAGCTTGGCCGGGTCGCGGCTGCACACCGCGGCGACGCGGGCGCCGGCGAGGCGCTGCGCCGCGAGGTAGTGGATGCGGCCCATGAACCCGATCCCCACGATCCCGATCCTGATCATCGTCGCATCCCCTTTAATTTGCTATGGTTAAGCCATTCCATGTTCACATGAATTTCGTGGTTTCAGCCCGTTTTCCCAGGATTTCCGGGGGGTTCTTTGTGCCCTGAAACCCTGCCTCTTCGGGCGTACCCTCTCTTCTCCCAGGTGTCTCCGGAGCCAACTCTGTTGTAGGATTCCGGATCCTGGGGCATTGCTGACCGACGTTGCGATGGAACCGCGAACGTACAGCTCAGGAGCCTGAGCCCTCGTAGAAATCGAGCAACCTGGCATTCTGCCGGAGGTAGAGCGGATGCCGCGGCTGCCCGCCTTTCAGCCGCTCGATGCATTTCGGCGACACGCCTGCCTCGCGAAGCAACTCGAATACCTGTCGCGGCCGGGCGGACACCGGGACATACTCGCCCCAAGCAACGACGGTGACGGCTCCCAGGCAGGCGGCCTCCCGGATGTGACGATCGTTGTCCGGGCCGATCGGGTCGACCCGGTCAGGAAACGTCTCGCGGTCGGGCGTGCGGAAGGCGAAGAGATTTACGACGTGGATGCCGCCGAAACCCTCGCGCTTCGCCAGCCGGACGCAGCAGCGGATCGTCGGGTCGTCTTTCTCGGCGTCGGCGGTGGACGGGTTCAGCATCACGAACGCCACCACGGCGCGAGTGTCGTCCCACCGGCGGCTCAGCCAATACCGGTACGTGCCGCACGGCGAGAGCAGCGCGTCGCTGGCGACGTAGTTCGGAGGCCCTTGTCGTGGGGGCATGGAGCGGCTCGTGGGAAAGCCGGGCTTCGGCACTGTATCACGCGGGGCACCCTACGCAACCATGGCGTGCAGGTGAATCCCCAGGTCATAGGCGCCGACGCCTCT
>DASPHQ010000893.1:0-2437 GCA_035629595.1 Urbifossiella sp.
GTGGCCACCCACTTCCGCCCGCGGTCCGACAGTTGGCCCGACTCCGAGGACCCATTCCCCATCCGGGCCGCGATCCAGCGGCGGGTGGCGCGGGTGGTGTCCTACTTCGCGGACCAGGCGAATGCCGCGACGGGTGAGGACTGGCGCCTCGTGATCGTCTGTCACAGCCAGGGGACGATGGCGGTCCTGGAGTGCCTCAACGACGCCCGCGTCTACGACTCGAACAAGAAGCCGGCGCTGGAGGCGTTTGAATCCGTCCGGCTGGTGACGATGGGCTCGCCGTTCAGCCACATTTACCAGCACTACTTCCACCACCTCTACCCGTCACTCGGCGACGCCGTGCGGTGGGGCACGCTGCAAGCGAATATCAAGTCAAAACCCGGCAACCGGTGGCTCAACGTGTACCGGGTGGACGACTACGTCGGCCGGAAGGTCGAGGCGACGGGGCTGGTCGTCAACGAGGTTGTCGAGCACTTCGGGCACACGAACTACTGGTCCGACGGCAAGGTGATGGACGTGCTGGTCCGCGAGAAGGTGTTCTGACCCGGCTGGTGCCGCAGGGGTCGTACCGGATCGGGTGGATTCGTCGCGGCTGGCCACAAGTTCGGGCCGGGCAAGGAATTGCGCCATACTTGGCCCGGCAGCGTCGTTCCAACGGTGATTCTTCCAGACGACTCAATGCTTCTGGGACTGGGTCCCCCACTCCTCTGGAACCAATTATCCCCGTCCGAACGACCCGCCCATCGAACGGCAGCGGACCGACACAACGTGGGTCAGTCTACGGCGAAGGTCTTCTCGTCGATCGTCTCCAGCGGCCGGTAGTCGGACACGATGATTTCGAGGAACGCCTTGCCGTCGTGGCTCACCCGCGACCGCATCGGCACCATCATCCCGCCGACCGCCTTGTACTCGGAAAAGATGGTGAACTCGTCCACCTTCTTCTGAGCCGGGCTCAGCCCGTCGCGCCGCATCGCCGCCAGCAGACCGGTCTTGACGTCAAAGTACAGCCGGGCGTCCTTCAGCCCCTTCGACTTCACCAGCAGCACCGCCGCCGGCCGGCCGTCCACCGCGCCCGCCGGCTCGGCCGACAGCGTGTACTTGTTCGCGTCCAGCAGCGGGAACAGGAGCGACATCTCCTGGATGACCGCCGACCCCTTCAGCTCGGCCTGCACGGCCGGGTCGAGCTTGCTCCGTACCCCCTCTTCCGTCTGCCACACCTTGTCGCCGTTCACCAGCTGCACCAGCGTCCTCTTCTGGCCAAACATCTCGATGGTCATCTCGGACCGGGCCTTGCCGGGGACGGCGAACGACATCGCGCCGGTGAAGGGGAACTCGGTGCCGTCGATCGACACCTTGCCGGCGATCTTCGACACCCCGGCCGGGTACTTCTTCAGCACCTCGAGCCCGCCGTGGGCGTCGATGGCGCGGCGGACGACGTCCGCGGGGGTGGGCCCGGCCGGCTGCGCCGCCGCGACCGACACGACCGCCACAACCAGAATCGCCGCCCGCGTCATGACCGCTCCCCCTCGTGGACGCCGAGTTGCCGGTCGGCACCCGCGCTAGAATAGGGGCCGGGGGGCCGGGTCGCAACGAAGGACACGCCATGCGGACCGTCGACGTGCGGACGGACAAGCGGACCGAGTTCGTGGACATCACCGCCGACGTCCGCCGCGCCATCCGCGAGGACGGCCTGACCGACGGCGCCGTCGTGGTGTACTGCCCGCACACGACCGCGGCCGTGACCGTGCAGGAGAACGCCGACCCGGACGTGGTGCACGACCTGCTCCTGTGGCTGAACCGGCACGTGCCGAAGGACGTGGCCGGGTTCCGCCACGCCGAGGGGAACAGCGACGCGCACCTGAAGAGCTGCCTGGTCGGCCCGTCGGTGTTGGTGCCGGTCGCGGGCGGCGAGTTGGTGCTCGGGCGGTGGCAGGGCGTCTACTTCTGCGAGTTCGACGGCCCCCGCCGGCGCGAGGTGCGGGTGCAAACCATTGGGAACAAATCGTAAACCCCGCCGCAATCCGCGCCCGCGTCGGTCGGGTCGGGGGTCGATCGTCCTTGACGGCCGGACGGCGGCGCCGGTAAGGTCCGTTACCCCCTCCATCCGCCGGGCTGCCCGATGCACCTGATCGCCCCCGACATCCTGGCCGAAGCCCGCGGCGTGAGCGGCGCCCTGGCCGGGACGGCGTGCGTGTTCGGCATCGCCCTGTGGCTGTTCGGCTGGCGGTGGCACCGCTTCTGGGTCGTGGCCGGCGTCACCCTCGGGGCCGGGTTGATCGGCCTGAACGCCGGCAAGACGAGCGGCGGGCAGGTGATGGCGGTCGGCATCCTGCTCGCCGTCGGGGCCGGGATGATGGCGCTGGAGCTGGCGAAGGTGCTGGCGTTCGTCGCTGGCGGGATCGGGGCGTGGCTCGCCGTGCAGTGGGTGCTGCCGCAG
>DASPHQ010000894.1:0-5404 GCA_035629595.1 Urbifossiella sp.
GTTCCCCTCGCAAACATGACGCAGCCCGAGACCGACTGGGTGTTCCGCCAGAGGGTGCGGCTATCGGGCGACTAGACTGCTGCGCTACCCCCTGGAACCCACAACTTCCTGCTCAACATCTTGCGGAACTTCCGCCGAATCTTCCCACCTGGGGCGGGTAGTCGGTGAGCCGTAGCAGTAAGGGGTCGTTCGCGGAACCCCTTGCTGTTCGTGGTCTTCCAGCAGGTCGTCCCGGCCCAGGATGGCGGCGACCGCCTGCTTGACCCTCCTTCGACGGAGGGTCTCCACGGGGACGCCCGCCAACATCTTCAGGTAGTCCTCCCTCATGCCAACGGGCAACTTCGAGTCAATCAGCAGGGAGAGCTCCCGGCCGACCGCGTCCGCCTCGGCCGTCCCGGCGACACGTGTCCGCGACTCATGCTCCTCGGAGACCGACTGCATTGGCGCCGGGTGGGCGAGGTTGCGGATGACTTCGTTCCGGGCCTTCCACCGCAGGTGGGTGTCGCAGGGCTGACCGCCGGCGTGGCCGGGACCACGACCTCGTTCGCGGTCGAAGCAGACCCGGCACTCGGGGTCGGCCACACGGCCGTACTCAGCGCGGGCCTCGTTCATCATCCGGTTCCGCACGGCCCGGTACAGGAACCCCTCCAGCTTCCCGACCTCGGGCCGGTACTTCGGCAACACCTGGAGGCAGAGGAGCCGAATCTGCTGGTCGGTGTCGTCCTCCCCGTGGACCCGGCTCCGGAACTTCCGCCGGAGCCCCCTCACGACGTGCTCGATGGCCACCAGCAGGCCATCTTCAGTCACCCCTTCGGGCAATATCACAGGGAGCCCCGGTTGAAGTCCCACCGGTCAATCCGGTCGCCAGCGCTCTTCTCCGGGGACGGGGCATCGTGGCTCGCCCCGAAGCAGGCCGCAATGTCGCGCCCGACGGACGGGTGGGCCGGCTCGCTCGTCGGGCCGGTGGCCGCGAGGAGGTCCCGCCCCTTCCGGTCCATCACCTCGACGGTGAAGGCTCCCAAGACGACCTGGGCGACCCCGCCCAGGGGCTGGCCGTCGACGCTCGCGGCCGTGAACCGCCTCGTCGACGTGTCGTAGGTAATCGTCAGCTGCGCCATCATCTGCTCCGTGGGTTTCGACCCGTTGTGGGCCTGAGTTTCGAGAGGGGAGCGGTTTCGAGCCGCTTATTGCCTGAATAACACCCTAAATCGGCGAAATGCCGTTAGGCGACGTGCCGCCAGACCTGCCTGCTGACCACCAGTTGCGCGGCCTGGGGGGTCACGCCGTACTCCAGGGCCAGGGCCGTCAGCTTGGCTCCCGCCTGCCGCTTGGCCCTCATCTCGCGGACCCGGTCGGCGGTCAGCTTGGCCTGGGGGTTGGCTTCCCCGTAGAGGGGGCGGCACCGGAGAAGGCCGAGGGCGCGGGCGTGACGAACATTGGCCGCGGGTGTCAACCACTCGACGTTCTCGGGCCGGTTGTCCTGCTTGAGCGCGTTGATGTGGTTGACGACGTGGCCGGCCGGGGGTGGACCATGAAACGCGGCACAGACCAGTCGGTGGACGTAGGCCACCCGCCGACCCCGAGGCCCCCGCACGCTCACCTGGAGGTAGCCTTGGCGGGTAGTGGTGCCCGCCAGCAGGTGGCCGAGACGCCGGTTGCGGATACGCCCGCGGTCGCTCGCCTCGTAGTTCGGGAAGTCGGGAATCGGCAGCCACAGTTCGTCGTCGGTCATCAGGTGTTCGCCTCCGGGAGACAAGTACCCCGGATGGGCGAGATGACTGGACTTCCCTTTTGCCGGCTTTCCGCAAGTCCTCGGCAGCAGTCGGGAAAGAAATCCGCGACAATGGGCACCCGGCCTTTACGACCCGATTCCGTCAAGTCGCCAGTTGCTCGCGGTTGAGTCGCGCGTTACGACAATCACCGGATTCGTAACACCGCGCCGACGGAACGAGGACCCGCGATGAACCGCCGACGGACTGGGTTCACGCTCATCGAGTTGCTGGTGGTCATCGCCATCATCGCCATCCTCATCGGGCTGCTGCTGCCGGCCGTCCAGAAGGTCCGCGAGGCGGCGGCGCGGACGAAGTGCCAGAACAACATCAAGCAGATTGGCCTCGCCGTTCACAACCACGAGAGTGCCCTGGGGTACTTCCCGACCGGCTACTGGCGCAAGACGTGGCCGACGGACCCTACCAACCCGAAGGGGCACTTCCGCTGGTCCGCCCTCGCCCAACTCACGCCGTACCTGGAGCAGACGAACGTCTACAACGCCCTCGACCTGTCGTACCCGCTCTACGGCGGCGGAAGCGTGCAGCCGCAGGTCATTCCGTTCCCTCCGAACCGCCCAGCGGTCGCCACGGTGGTGCCGACGTTTCTCTGCCCGTCGGACCAGTTCCGGGTCGTCGTTGCCGACCAGGGGCCGAGCAACTACGCCGCGTGCAGCGGCGGCAACCCGGACGGGAACGCCCTGACCGGCGACGGGCTGTTCACCGGGGTGGACCTCGACGTGGCGAAAAACGCGGGCGTCCGCGTGGCGGGGGTGACCGACGGGCTGAGCAACACGGTGGCGTTCGCGGAAATCCTCCTCGGCGCGGGCGGGACCGCCCCGGCCGGGGCGACCGACGTGCGGCTCTACTACAAGGACGTGAGCGCCTTGAGCCAGGGGAACTGCGACGCCAGCACCCTCCTCGTGACCGACCGCGGGGCGTTGTGGGCCGACGGGGCGTACAACTGCACGCTGTTCAACACCGTCCGCCCGCCGAACAGCCCGCTCATGGACTGCGTCCAGCACTCGAACCCGGCGTGGACGGCGACCCGCAGCCGGCACGTCGGCGGGGTCAACGCGGTGCTCGGGGACGGGTCCGTCCGGTTCGTCCGGGACGCCGTGCCCCAGCCGGTGTGGCAAGCCGCCGGCACGCGCAACGGCGGCGAGCCGGCGGGCGATTTCTAGTCACCCACATCGGGGAGAGCTTCGCATGAGGTTCCTTGCGGTCTTCGTGGTCGCTGCGGTCGTGACGGCGGGGGCCGATGCCCACTTCGTGTTCGTGTACGTCGACGGGGCCGACGCCAAGCTGGTGTTCGGCCACGACGCCGCCCCAGACCCGGACGTGTTCCCGACCCGTGCTGAGAAGACGACCCTCGTCGCGCGGGACGGGGCCGGCAAGGAGACGAAGCTGGCTATCGAGAAGGGGGCCGGGAACTTCTTCCGGGCGAAGCTGCCGGCCGGGCCGGTGGTGGTGTACGGCACGACCGAGGCCGGCGTGACCCAGCGCGGCGACGCCCCGCCGATGCTCTCCTGGTACTACCCGAAGGTCATTGTCGGCGACCCGTTCAGGGCGGACCTGCGCGGGGCGAAGGCGCTGGACGTGGTGCCCGTCCGCGAGGGCGAGAAGGTCCGCTTCCGGGTGGTGGCCGACGGGCAGGCCGTGGCGGACGCCGAGGTGACGGTCGGCCTGTCCGGGAAGGGCGAGGAGAAGGCGCAGGTCGTGAAGACGGACGCGGCCGGGCTGACGCCGGCGTTTGCCGAGCGGGGCCGGTACGTCGTGGCCGCACGCCGGCTGGAGCAGAAGGGCGGGGAGTTCGGCGGGAAGACCTACGCCTCCGTCCGCCACACGGCGACCTTGGTGTGCGACATCGCGGCCCCCTGACGGTCTCGACGAGGGGAGGCGACATGAGCTACTACCGCCCGCGCGGGCACGCCGCCCCGGCTCGCCTCGGCCTCTTCTGGTTGGCCGTCGCCGTTCTGGCGATGCCCGCAGCCGCCCGACTCGGTCGTTGAGCAGGGGACGGGTCGCCGCCTAATCGGCTGGCCTCTCCCACCCGAGGTGGCGCGCAATGTCCTCGGCCAGGGTCGACACGGCCGTGGTGTTCGGGCCGGTCACCTCGACGAACCCGGGCACCGCCTGACACTCGCGGCCGTTGGCACGCTCCAGCGCGAGGCGACCTTCGGGCGTGGCGGTGGCGACCAGCCGAACAGGACGCTCTTCGCCGCGGGTGACGGCGCACGAGTAGGTACCGTCCTTGTTCTGGTCGATGTGGACGCCGGTCAGGTCGAGGACGACGGCCTCGCCGGAGACCAGCGACAGCCCGTAGCGGGGGTCGAACGTGAACGAAAGCGTGCTGGACACTTGATTCTCCTGCTTAGTTGATGACCGCCCCGGCGTCCCGCAGGTGTTCCTTGAAGGAGCGGCTGTGTGCCGCGTTCACCTGCTCGGTGAAGTCCTGCTCCACGAGGGGGTCATCCTCGTGAACACCGCGGCGCGCTGAACGTGACGGGCTCCACGCTCAGACCTCGGTGGCCGTCAGCTCGCCGCCGAGTTCGAGGAACTCAAGGAGGCGGTTCAGGCTCCGCAACCGGGCGGGCTGGTCGAAGAACGAGTCGATGAGGTCCGGGATGCTACGACGAGCCGAGCCAATCGTGGGCTCGACCTTCGCCGCGAGAGCGGCGCGGATGTGGCGGGCGAGGTCCGCGACCTGCCCTGCCGAGAGGTGGCGCGTGTGGATGTTGCGGCCGTACGACTTGTAGCCCTGCCGAGCGGCGAGGGAGACGGCCATGTCGAAGAGCCGCCGGCTCACGCTCATCGACTCGTGGTCGGGGAGGCTGTCCTCTTCGACGGGCGAGGTCACGAACCGCGGCTTGTCGAGCACCAGCCTGAGCTTCGGGAGCGTCTGCATCTTGTCCTGGATGATGTTCAGGGGCTCTACCCGTCGGGGCCGCGCCCCAAGCTACGGCCACCGACGAGGAGCACCTGATACTACACCTCATCCCGACTTCCGCCCCACTTCCACCACGAGAGCCCACTTGTGGGCTCTCGCCGACCGCGCGGTGTAGTATCCCCCCGAGGACAATCGTGCGGGAGAAGCAGATGGCGAAGCAGCACTTCAAGCTCAGGCTCTGTCCGGTGGTCGTGGCCCGTCTTCGGAGGCTCGCCTTGCGCGCCGGATTTGAGAGGGGCGTCCAGACTTCCTGGGTCGATTTGCTCCACGAAGGGGCCGACCTCGTCCTGAAGAACCACGGCGAGGCCGGGCGGACCCCGGCCGAGCCGAAGACCCAACTGGTGACTTCGTGAGCAAGTTCGACGTGACCTTGGTCCCCCCTTCGTGGGGGGCACCCTCCAAGCCGTTCGTTCTGGAGGAGCGCCAGTGGCAGTACGGCGTCCAGCTGGTCGAGCGGTCGGGCTTCCGGCCGAACTCGTTCTCCGGTCTGTCGAGAGGTGATGCCGCGCCGTTCGGGCGGGCGTTGCGAACGGCCCTGTCTCAGCAGGAGGTGCCAGCCGGGGCCGACCCCGGCGTCCTCGGGGCGCTCGCCACCTTCCTCGTAGGTCCGGGCGCCGCCGGCGTGACGCTCAGCAAGGGCTACAAGCGCTGGGACCGGACCTGAGCGGACATTGGCATTACGCGACGG
>DASPHQ010000895.1:0-4145 GCA_035629595.1 Urbifossiella sp.
TCCGACTTGGCGTTGGCCCCGACCGCGTCCTGCGCCACCCGCTCGATCTCCGGCCCGACGAACCGCAGCACGAAGTCGCGGGCCGCGACCCACCCGCCGTCCAGGAAGATCGCCGCCACCAGCGACTCGAACACGTCGGCCAGGATGTTCGACGGCAGTTCGCCGAAGTGCGCCACGCCCTTCCCCAGGAACAGGAAGTTGCCCAGGCCGAGCTCCTGGCTGAACACCGCACACGTCTTGCGGCTCACGACCACCGACTTGACCTTCGTCAGGTCGCCTTCCTGGTAGTCCGGGAAGCGGTGGTAGAGCTGTTCGCAGGTGACGAGGCCGAGGACGCTGTCGCCGAGGAACTCGAGCCGCTCGTTCGAGCCGGCCCGGGTGTTGGCCCCGGACGTGTGCGTGAGGGCGGCCTTCAGCAGTTCGGGCTTCTGGAACCGGTACCCGACGGCGGTCTGGCAGTCGTCGAGCACGGCGCGGTCGCGCGTGACGGTCCGTTGCGGAGAGGTCATTCGTCGGCTCGGGGGGCGAGCGGTGACGGCGAGTGTGAAGAGAAGCTAACACTCAACCGGCCCGCCGGCAAGCGGCGAATGCCCGGCCGCCCCACCCGGGCCGGCCTCAGTGGCCGGCGCCGTCGGCGTCGTCCACCACCGTGAGCCGGAACCGCTGCTCGGCTGAAAGGCTATTCCCGGCCATGACACCGAGAGTCACGTCTACTCGGGTGTCGGTCGGTCCCGGGGTCCAGACCAGATCGCCGTTCTGGACGGACATCCCGGGCGGTCCGGCCGGTTTGGTGAGGGTGTGGGCCTCGGCCTCGTTCGTCCACACGGTCGGCCGGTAGCGCCACTCCCGGCCGCGGACCGCCCACAACTGCGGCTCGGAGCCGATCACGAGGTACGGGTCCTCGCGCTCCTTGAGGAGCGCGGGCACATCGACCCGGTGAACCTCCAACGTCGGCAGTTCCGGCTTGCCCGCCGCACCCATCGGGGTAGGGATCGTGACCGCGATCCCGGCGGCCGGCCACAGGTGAATCCGCTGGTCCGGCGGCAGGTAGCCGATGTCGCTGCCCATCAGGCCGCGCGGCACTTCCACGCCCGGGACGGACAAGCCGACATCGGGGTCGGCGGCGACGTGAAGCCGCAGGGGGCCGGTCAGAGCCTGCGTGACAGGGTCGCGGACGGTCAGGAACAGCCCACTCCCGTGCGCTGTGGGGAAGCTGTACAGCGATCGATTGCCGCGCTTCTTGGGCGGATTCGGACCGGTGTCCACGACGCCGACCGTCGTGTACGCCAGCTTCCCGTCTGGTGCCGGCGTCGCCAGCTGGGGAGTGGATGTCGCCCCACGGGGAAGGGTCAGGAACAACGCGTGGCCCTTGGCTGGCAGTTGCGGGAGGCGGACCAACAGCGCCCCACCCTGGGTCGTGGCACCCCAGAGCGTTCCGTCGTCCGTCGCGCGGACGTGCGTGTACGTCGCGGCCCGCCAACTCGTCGCCGTGATCGAGTCCACCGAGCTGAGCGTGTCGGGGTCGAGCGCCCGGATGTGCCCTCCGGCGTTCATCGGCGTGGACACGAGGTACACCGGCCCGTCCACCCCGGCCCCCGCGACCAGCGCGCTCGGGTCCGGCACGTCGGTGGGCTTCGCGGCCGTCTTCTCGCGGACCCCGGTCGTCAGGTCCCAGCGCTGCAACTGCTCCCCGGCCTCCGCGGTACGGTAGACGAACAGTTTCGACGCGGACCCGGCGAACCGCGGCCCGGTGCCGCACTCGAACCGGTGATTCAGCAGGTTCCCGGTGTTCGGGTCGAAGACCAGAATCTGTTGGGTCTGCTGGACGTGGAGGAGGAGGTAGCGGCCACCGGCCGCGCGGCCGACCGCATGGACGCGGCCGGGCAACGGGATTTCCCGTTTCTGCTCCGTCATCTGGGTGGGGGCGACCGGACCGGGCCGCGCTGCCGCCGTGCCCGAGACGGTCGGCCGGTCGTCGGGGATGCCGGCCAGGAACGTCAGCGCAGCCCAGCCGATGAACCCCATCGCCGCGAGGAAGCCGAGCCCGAAACAGCCCATGACCGCGCAGGCGGCGAACACCTGCGGTTTCGGCGGTTCCGTCGGCTCCTCCGCCCGCCGCGGCGGGGGCGGGACGACGGGCCGCGGCCGCGGCCGCTCCACGGGCGTCGCCCGGGGGACGGGGGCCACTTCCGCCATCGGCAGGTCGTCGAGCGGCTCCGCGACCGGGGGTTCGGCCGACAGGTCCGGCAACGGCTTGGATTCGACCAGTTCGGCGAACAGGGGGTCATTCAGGATCGGGTCGCGGGGCGATTCGACGACCTCCCAGCCGGCGGCGGGGGGCGGCTGTTCGTCGTCGGGGCGAGGCGGCGGCGGGCTCATACGCACTCCGGGGGCGCGAGTCGGAGTGATTCTACCGAACCGCCGGTCGGGCCGGGAGTACCGCCGCGCTGGGGGCGTGTCGGAGCTCGTGCCACCGGCATTTTCGCGCCCGTTCGGGCGACCGCCCCGGCCGGCCGCGCGGTACCCGCGGCATCGCCCTTACGCCCGGAACTGACAGGGTTTAATTCCGGCCCGGGGCTGCGTTTCCGGTTGTAGGCCGGGCGTGGGCGGGGTAGCCTATCGGCGCGGAATTCTTGTTGCGGCCCAACTCGGCCGGCTGGTTCGTCGTCTGGAAGGAAGATTCGCAGGCCGCGCCACCGGTCCGTACCCCCCGGATCCCACGCCGGCCGAAGCCTCGTATCCTCCGCCTCGCAGATAGCCCGGAGATCGACCGATGCGTGCCCGGCGCGACCGTACCCGCCCGACCAACCTCCGCCTCACGCAGCTGGAAGACCGCTCGGTCCCGGCCGTGCTCGACGTGACCCTGCCGCCGCCCCCGCCCTTCGACCCGAACGCCAACTCGGGTCTGAACTTCCAGCCGCCGACGACGGTCCTCGGCGGGACGCACTACCTGACCGCCCCGCAGGAGGGCGACGCCCTCACGCTGGCCCGACTGGCGCTGCAGAACCAGGCGGCGGCGCTGAACCTGTCCTTCGCCGACGTGGCCGGCGCGCAGGTCACCGACTTCTACCGCAGCTCCACCGGTTCGCAGCTGGCCCACGCCTACTTCCGGCAATCGCATAACGGCCTGGAAGTACTCAACACCTCGATCGGAGTCCACGTCACCCCCGACGGGAAGATTCTCTCGATCAACGGCGGCTTCGTTTCAGGCCTGAGTGCGGCCGCGACCGGGGTGATTCCGACGCCGGCCGTCGGCGCCGCGGACGCCATCGCCGCGGCCGCCGCGTACTTCGGCGTGACCCTGACGTCGGCCCCGGTCCTGTCCTCGACCACGGGCACGATCGACTCGCTGTCGATGGTCTCGGAGCCGGAGGTGGCGGCCGACCCGATCGACGCACGGCTGGTGTACGTGAACACGGCCGGCGGGGTGCGGCTGGCGTGGCACTTCGACATCGACGTGCCGGCCCCGGACCAGTGGTTCGACGTGGCCGTGGACGCCCAGACCGGGCAGGTGACGTTCTACGCCAACTGGGTTAACGCCTACTCGGCGACGTACAACATCCAGCCGATCCCGATCAACGACCCGCAGACCGGTCCGCGCGTCATCACGGTGAACCCCGCCGACCCGGTCGCGTCGCCGTTCGGCTGGCAGGACATCGACGGCGACGCCGCCTTCGAGTTCACCGACACCCGTGGCAACAACGTATTCGCCCAGTTCGACCCGTTCGACTCGAACGGTTTCCCCCCCTTCACCCCGAGCAGCGACCGTCCCGACGCCGGCGCCGGGCTGGTGTTCAACTACCCGTTTAACCTCGCCGCCGCACCGAGCGCGTCCGTCGACGCGGCGGTGACCAACCTGTTCTACCTGAACAACGTCCTCCACGACGTCCACTTCAAGTACGGGTTCGACGAGGCGGCGGGGAACTTCCAGGAATTCAACTACACGCCGGACGGGCTGGGCGGGGACGCCGTCGAGGCCGACGTGCAGGACAGCTCGGCCTTCGGGCAGACGAACAACGCCTTCTTCGCCACCGCCCCGGACGGCCAGCGGTCGAACATGGCGATGTTCGTGTACGACCTCACCAACCCGTTCCGCGACTCGGCCTTCTCGACCGAGATCGTCGTCCACGAGTACGGTCACGGCA
>DASPHQ010000896.1:0-4008 GCA_035629595.1 Urbifossiella sp.
CGCCGAACCCGCGCCACAACAGTTCCGCGGACAGCAGCAGCAGCGCGACGTTCAGCAGCACCCAGAGCGCGTAGGCGGTCCCGAACGGCAGCGCCCCTAGCGGCATCACCAGGGACAGCGTCCACGGCGGGTTCCACATCATAATGGCTGTGCCGCGCATCCCCAGGTCGTGCTGGAAGTGACGGACCTCGGCCCCGTCGTAGGGGTTGCGGCCGACGAGGTTGAGGTGCCCGGCGGTGTAGTACTCGGCGAAGTCGAGCGGCACCTGCACCGTGTCCGCGGCGAGGCGCGTGAGGACGAGCCCGCCGAGTCCCGCGACGGCCGCGGCGGCGACCCCCACGAGCAGGCGGCGGACGACGGTCGCGGCGGGCATCGCGGCTCCGGGGGCGTACCGGGAGCGTAGAACAGGTTTCGCGCCGGGGTCGAACGGCGGGATTGCGCTACTCCCGCGCCGGCCGCGGCATTAGGATGCTCCCCAACCCCTCCCGCCACCCGACTCGCCAAGGGCCACCACCGTGGGAACCGACGCCGCCACCGACCCCGCCCCGACCTCGCACCCGGTCGGGTTCCGCTTCTTCTTCTGGGGGGAGTTCGCCGAGCGCTGCTCGTACTACGGGATGCGGGCCATCCTCGCCCTGTACATGACCAAGCGGCTCGGTGTGGACGAGGCCGACGCCGGCACCTACATGTCGCTGTTCATCGCCGCGTGCTACTTCTTCCCGCTCATCGGCGGGTACGTCGCCGACAACTTTTTCGGCAAGTACTGGACGATCGTCCTGTTCTCGGTCCCCTACGTGATCGCGCAGTTCCTCGTCGGCATCGAGAACCCCTACGTCGTGTTCTTCGCCCTGATGCTCCTGGCGATGGGGAGCGGCGTGATAAAACCGAACATCTCGACCCTGATGGGGATGACCTACGACCAGCAGCGCCCCGGCCAGGAGCAGCTGCGGACCAGCGCGTTCAGCTGGTTCTACATGTCGATCAACATCGGCGCGGGCATCTCGCAGCTGGCGATGCCGTGGCTGCGCACGAACTACGGATACCAGGTCGCGTTCCTGTTCCCCGCCGGGTTGATGGCGCTGGCGCTGGCGCTGTTCGCCCTCGGCAAGCGGCACTACGCCCGGGAGACGATCGAGCGGAAGGTGGTGACCGACGGCCCGCCGCCACCCGACACGGTGACCGCGACCGGCATCCCGGTCCACTACAAGGCGGTGACCGCGGCCGAGAAGGCGAAGGACCTGGTGCTGAAGATCGAGGTACTCGCCAAGATCGGGGCGCTGTTCCTCGCCGTCATGTTCTTCTGGGCCATCTTCGACCAGTCGGCGAGCACCTGGATCTTCTTCGCCGACACGTTCATGGACACCAACCTGTTCGGGTTCACGGCCTCGGCCGACCAGATTCAGGCGTTCAACGCCTGGTTCATCGTGGCCCTGATGCCGGTGAGCGTCTGGCTGTTCAAGACGCTCGACAAGGCCGGGTACAAGGTGAAGGCGACGCAGAAGATGACCGTCGGGTTCCTGCTCACCGGGCTGAGCATGGCGATCATGAGCTTCGCCGGGTTCCAGGCCGGGTCGAAGCAGGACGCGGTGAAGATCACCACGCCCGAGGGGACGCTCGTCGTGCCGGCGGGGTCGGTGAAGCTGAACGAGGTCGCACTCGTCGCCAAGGGCGGGGCGGTAAAGCTGAGCGGCGCCTCGGCCGGGACGGCTGTGTTCGGGCCGGTGAAGGTGACGGCTTCCGACTTCGAGTACGACGCGGCGAAGAAGCAGCTGATGTTCGCCGCCGGGACGGTGACGCTGTCCGACGGGACGGTGCTGACGGTGGCGAACGGGCACCTGTCTGGCACGCTCCCGGACGCCGCCGCGCTGACGAAGGGCGGGGTGCTGGAGCCGCTGCTGAAGTCCGCGGAGGAGCGGGCGAAGGTGAGCACCGAGCCGGACAAGGTGACGGTCGGGGCGACGGAGTGGGTGGACCCGGCGGAGCGGGTGACGGTGTGGTGGCAGGTGCTGGCGTACCTCATCATCACGGTGGCCGAGATCCTCATCTCGGTGACCGGGCTGGAGCTGGCGTTCGTGGCCGCCCCGCCGACGATGAAGAGTTTCGTGACCGGCTGCTGGCTGGGGGTAGTGTTCCTGGCGAACCTGCTGATCAACGCCCCGATCACGCGCCTCTACCCGGGGATGGCCCCGGGGGTGTACTTCGCCATGCTCGGGGTGGCGGTGACCCTGGTCGCGGTGATCTTCCAGCCCATCGCGACGAAGTTCAACCGCATGATGGCGGTGCAGGCGGCGGCGACCGACGGCCTCCCGCGCGAGGGGCAGACGGAGGCGGTGTAGTCGTCCTTTCGCCGCCCGGTGGGTCTGTGATGGCGCCGGCTCACGGGGCTTGGCGCGGTGGCGGTGTAACGCGTCGCGGCGGCGGGGCTGTCGGCACCTCGCCGCGCAGCACCCGCTCGCAGTAGGCGAGCCCCTGCTGGGCGAACCTCACCGGCTGAAGGGCCAGCGCCGCCCGGTACGCCGCCACCGCCTCCGTGTGGCGGCCCTGCTTGCGGTACACGTCGCCGAGGTTGGCGTGCGGGAGCGGATTCCCCGGCTCCAGCCGGACCGCCTCCCAGTACGCCGCCTCCGCCGCGTCGAAATCAAACATCCGCTCCAACGTCATGCCTAAGTTGTAGTGGCCCTCGGCCGAGGTTGGGGCGAGCCGGACCGCCTCCCGGTACGCGGCCGCAGAGCCGGGCAGGTCGCCCGTCCGTCGCAGGGCGATACCGAGGACGGCCCAGGTGTCCGCGTCGGTCGGGTCGAGTTCGGCCGCCCGCCGCAGCGGCACCACGGCCCCGGCCGGGTCGCCGGAATTCACCAGGGCCAGTCCCTGGTTGAACGGCGCCTCGGAGTCGTTCGGGGCGAGCCGGGCCGCCTCGCGGAACGCCGCCGCTGCACCGACCAGGTCCTTCTTGCGAACGAGGAGGTTGCCGAGACCCTTGTGCGGCGCCGACGCCTTCGGGTTGAGCGCCAAGGACGCCCGGTACGCGGCCGCGGCGGCGTCCAGCTTCCCCTGCTGGGCGAGGGCGTTCCCCAGGCCGTTGTGCGGCATGTCGTCCCGCGCGTCGAGGCGGATCGCCTCACGGTACGCGGCCTCGCCGCCGACCGGGTCGCCCTTGTTGCACAGGACGTGGCCGAGGCCGTTGTGCGGGACGGCGTAGCCCGGGTCGAGGCGGATCGCCTCGCGGTACGCGGCCTCCGCGGCGGGCAGGTTCTTCTTCCGCAACAGCACGTTCCCCAGGTTATTGTGCGGGGCGGCGAGAAGTGGCTCGAGACGGATCGCCTCCCGGTACGCCGCGGCGGCCTCGTCCAGGCGGCCGGCGTCGAACAGGGCGGCGCCCAGGTTGTTGTGCCCCGCCGGGTTCCGCGGGCGGACGGCGGCCGCGGCCTGGAACCACCGCATCCGCTCGGCGGCCGTGGCCGGCGTGCCGGTCGGGTACAACACCCCGAGGTCCATCAGCAGCCCGAAGTCGTCGGCCCGGCCGGTCGCCACCCGGGCCAGCACCGACCGGGCGACGTTTGGCGGGACCACCTTCCCCGCGGCGAACGCCTGCGCGATCCGGGCCGGCTGCCGGTCCCACTCCGTCCGCCCCGCCAGTGCCACCAGCCCGTCTCGGTCCCGCGCCGCCAGCAGCCGGCGCACCTCGACGCGGAACGGGTCGGGGTCGGCGGCGTCGAGGATCGGTCGGAGCGGGGCGCTGGGGTCGGCGGCGAGCCAGTTGTCCAGGGCGGTCAGCAGCGCCGGCCGGACGGCCGCGGCCTCGACGCGCGCGGCGGCCTCGGCCGGCGGGGTGGTGCCCGGGACGATGCCGTAGCCGGCGAACGCCTCGGCGTACGACTTGGCTGCCTCGGCCCGGGTCGAATACTTGCCGCGGACCGGGCTCCACCGCCGGTCGTCCTCCCGGTCCAGCGCCCGGAGCATGTCGAGGTCGGTGCGGGCGGCTGACAGCCGGGCCGCGTGGTCGGTCAC
>DASPHQ010000897.1:0-7155 GCA_035629595.1 Urbifossiella sp.
GCGCCGGTCGAAGAGTTGATCGCATCAACGCCGGCCGAGCGGGTGATTCGGAACGACATCCTCGACCGGCCGCCGGCGAAGCCGTGGCACGTCGGCCGGGTCGGACTGGTCGGGGACGCGGCCCACCCGACAACGCCGAACTTCGGCCAGGGCGGCTGCATGGCGATCGAGGACGCCGTGGTGCTGGCGCGGCACGTCCGGGCGGCCGCGACGCCCGCTGCGGCGTGGGAAGGGTTCACCGCCGAACGCTACCGGCGCACGGCGGCGATCACGACGGAGTCGTGGCGGTTCGGCACGGTGGCGCAGTGGGAGAACCCGCTCGCGTGTCGGCTCCGTGACGGGTTCTTCGGGCTGATGTTCCCACTGGTCGGCAAGCGGCAGCTGCCGAAGCACGCGGCGTTCGACGTGGAACCGCTGTGACGCGGACGTGGCGAGCCGACCGCCGTGAGGCACGAGCGGGCTCCCGGGGTGGGAAAACGGACCGGCCCGCGGGGGTGCCCGCGGGCCGGCGCGTCACTCGGGGGAGTGCGAGAACTCAGTCCTTCTTCGGGGTCTGCTTCCCCTTGCCGCCGAACGTGCCGCCGAAGTTGAACGCACCGGCGCGGATCTTGGCCAGGTCGGCCACCGGCGGGCCGCTCAGGTCCTTCCACGTCTTCCGCTGGCTGTCGTTGAGCACCTCGTCGATGTCGGCCATGGCGCCCTTCTCGAGCTTCTCGCGCTTCTTCGCGGCCTCGGCCTGCTTCTCCTTGTCGACGGCCCCCTTGCCGAAGCCGAACCCGCCGAGCTCGCGGACGTCCTTGCTGTACTCGTCCACGATCCCCTTGATCTTGGTCTTCTGGCCGTCCTCGAGCTTCAGGTCGGCGATCATATCGTCGTTGCCGAACGCCCGGACGCCGGACACCTGCCGCTCGACCTGCTTCAGCCGGGCCTTCTGGTCGGCCGTCAGCACCTCGCTCACGGCCTTGGCGGTGTCCTCCTGCATCTTGGCGAACAGCGCCGTCATCTTCTCCTTGTCGCCGCCCGCCTCCTTGAACGCCTCCTTGATGCCGGCGCCCGACTTCTCGGCGGCGGCCTTCAGCTTGGTCTTCTGCTCCTCGGTGATCTTCAGCTCCTCCTGGAGGGCGACGTTGGTGAGCACCTGCCCGCTCAGCCCGCCCTTGCCGCCCTGCCGCCCGCCCGGCTGCTGGGCCGACACCACCACCACCATCGCGCCGACGAGGAACGCGGCCAACGGCCACCGGAACGCCCGCATGATGTACCCCCGGAGAAAACGAACGTGAGGCGGCCCGCGGCCGCCGGTTCGCCTACAGGGTATGCGACGGGGGTGAAGAGGTGGTGAGAAATATGAGACGCGTTACGGACGAAGCCCACCGGCCGCGGCCGGTGGGCGTTCGGGAGGCGTTACGGCCGCGGGGCGCCCGGCGGCGGCGGGGCCGGCGCCTGCTGCACCTGCCACCCGGGGACCGGCTGGAACTGGAACTGCTGCGGCCCCACGCCGGCCTGGTTCGTCTTGTGGTTCTTCAGCTCCCACTTCTCCTCGTTCCCGTTCGGCTGCTGCAGCCACACCACCGCCGGCAAGTACGCCGGCAGCTTCGCCACGTTCGTCGGGGCCAGCAGCGCCATCCGGGCGTCCACGAACTCCTGCTTGTCGCGGGCCAGCAGCGGCTGGATCCGCAGCACCACGTAGTTCTTGTCCTTCGCCGGGTCGTCCTGGATGACCGTGATGTGGAACCGCTGCTGGGCCGCGGCCGCCTTCATCCCGCCGAGGAACTCGATCATCAGGTTGTCGCCGGCGCCGCCGCCGTTGAGCTTGAACTCGGTGATCGTCTTCTTCTCCCACTCGTAGTGGAACACCGACTTGCCGTTGCTCAGGAACGCCTCGACGTCGGCCTTGTTCGTCCGGCTCACGATCTGCAGGGCGGCGAAGTTCGGCTTCATGCACAGCACGCTGCCGCCGTACTTCCGCGGCGTCGGGAACACCGGGTTCTTCTTCTCCAGCTCGAACTCGGCCCCGTAGTTCACCAGCGCCCCCATCGTCTTCTCCCACCCGCCGAGGTGGTGGTTGACGCGCGGGTCGGGCGGGGCCGGCTGCGGCTGTGGTTGCGGCTGCAACGGCTGACCGGGGACCGGCTGGGCGGTCACGGTGGCGGCGGCGGCGACGAACGCGGCCAGGGCGGGACCGAGGCGGCGCATGGGTGTGGCTCCTGCTCGCGGGACAGACCGGGAACGCCCGGTCGGCACAGAGTTGCGCCCTTGTACCGCCCCGCCCCGAACCGGGCAACCCCGGGTGACGTTCGGGCCGTCCTCATTGGTTCCAGGCGAGAGGGGGACCTAGTCCCAGAAGCATTGAGTCGTCTGGAGGAATCTATGTTGGAACGACGCCGGGCGGCGCGGTCGGCGGAACCTCCGGCGGCGGCAGCGGTTGCGGCTTCCACCGGCTCGCCTTCGTCAGCCACAGGTACGCCTCCAGCCCCACGCCCGCCGTGAACAGGCCGACGCTCACCCACTGCGAGAGCGTCAGCCCGAGGGCGTAGGTCGGCTCCACCCGCAGCGACTCGTTCACGAACCGGTGGACCGCGTAGCCGACCATCAGCAGCACCATCAGTTGCCCGTCGTGCCGGCGGAACGGGTAGTAGGCCAGCAGGAAGAACATCAGCAGGGTTGTGCTGACGGTCTCGTACAGCTGCGTCGGGTAGAGCCCGACCGACCGCGGCACGAACGGCGGCAACTCCAGCACCTCGGTGTCGCGTCGAACGGTGAGCGCCAACTCGTGCCGGCCGCGCGGCCAGTCGCGGGCCAGTTCGCCGAGGGCGTCCGATTCGACGGTGGGCGCCCCCGAGCGCGGCACCTCCTGCACGGCCTGGGCGTAGTCCTCGTACTCAGCGAAGTAGACCGTCGTCGGCTTCTTCTCGGTCGCCGGCGTCACCTCGCCGCGGAACTTCGCCAGGGCGGCGGCGATTTCGTCGGCGCGCTCGCCGGCCACCTCGACGACCACGCCGTTCGGCTGGCCGTTCACCTTGATGATGCGGTCCCCGGCCTTCAGCCCCGCCTCCGCGGCCGGCGAGCCGGGCTCGACCACGGACACCCGGGCGCGCGGGTCGGCGCCGGGGGCGCGCTCGCGCGGCGCGAGGGCGAACCCGGTGGCCGTTTGCAGGTGCTCGTCGCGGCAGAGCTGGTCGCGGCAGTGGGCTGGCAGCAGCGGGAAGTGTGACGCGCCGAGCGGCACATGGGCGACCTCCTCGACCGCGACCTGCCCCCAGCAGCAGCCGTTGAGGTAGCAGCCGACGCGGCCGATCGCCAGCCCGAGCGCCAGGACGGGGGCGACGGCGTCGGCCAGCGCCCAGACGTTGACGCGGAGGCGGCGGAGGACGAGCCAGTAGAAGAACCCGTAGGCCGCGACGCCGCCGAACGCCGAGCCGTAGAAGACGAGGCCGCCGCGCCAGATCTGGAAGAACGCGAGGATCAACCCCCCCGGCGACTTGTCGGGGAACTGGTTGGCAAACTGGTACATGTACAGCAGCCGGGCGCCGACGAGGCCGCCGAGGACGACCCAGAGGAACATGTCCTGGATTTGCGCCGCGGTCATGCCCGCGGCGCCGCCGCGGCGGACGCCCCAATAAGTGCCGATGGTGAAGGCCAGGAACAGCATGACGCCGAACCCGGCGATCGGGAGGCCGGCAGGGTCCATCCAGCCTTTGAGGACTGGGATGGTGAAGAGGACTTGTTGCATTCTGGCTCCGTCTCGCGGCCCAGGGGTTCGGCTCGGGGTCTGGGTCGGTAGCCGCGGGCTTCAGCCCGCGTCAGCTACGGAGATCGAATCGCGTCGCACGTCGCCGCGCGCCGTAGTTGGGCGCGGGCTGAAGCCCGCGGCTACCGATCCGACCGCCGACTAAGGGACCGGCAGTCGGTCGAGCACCTGCTTCACCAGGTGGTCCGGCCGCAGGTCCTCGGCCTCGGCCTCGAACGACACCACCAGGCGGTGCCGCAGCACGTCGGGGGCCATCGCCTTCACGTCCTCCGGGGCGACGTAGTTGCGGCCGGCCAGCAGCGCGTGCGCCTTCGCCGCGCGGTGGAGCGAGATCGTCGCCCGCGGGCTGGCGCCGAGCTGGATGAGGCCGGCCAGGTCCAACCCGTAGTCGGCGGGGTGGCGGGTGGCGCGGACCACGTCCAGCAGGTAGCCCTTCACCTTCGCGTCCACATACACCGCGTCGGCGGCGCGCCGCAACCCCTCCAGCTGCGGCGCCGTCAACACCGGTGCCAGGTCGGTGGACGAGTCGATGCCGCCCATGCGGTCGAGGATCGTCAACTCGTCGGCCCGGTTCGGGTAGTCGATCAGCACCTTCAGCATGAACCGATCGACCTGCGCCTCCGGGAGCGGGTACGTCCCTTCCTGCTCGACGGGGTTCTGCGTGGCGAGCACGAAGAACGGCCGCGGCAGCTGGATCGACGAGTCGCCGATGGTCACCTGCCGCTCGGCCATCGCCTCCAGGAGGGCGCTCTGGACCTTCGCGGGGGCGCGGTTGATCTCGTCGGCGAGGACCACGTTGGCGAACACCGGCCCTTGTTTGACGGTGAACTCGCCGGTGCGCGGGTTGTAGATCTGGGTGCCGATCACGTCGGCGGGGAGGAGGTCGGGGGTGAACTGGACGCGCTTGAACGCCAGGTCGAGGGCGCGGGCGACGGTGCGGACGGCCAGGGTCTTGGCGAGGCCGGGGACGCCTTCGAGGAGGACGTGGCCGTCGGTGAGGAGGCCGATGAGGAGGCGGTCGAGGAGCCGCCGCTGGCCGATCAGGACGCCCTCGACGGCGGCGTAGAACGGGTCGAGGGCGGCCCGGAGGCGGTCGGCGTCGGTGGCCCCGTCTGTCATGGTCGCTCCGCGGCGCGTTCACCCATGGTATACGGACGAGGGGCCGCCGCTTGCGGCGTTGCAGTGCGATGCAACGCCGCAAGCGGCGGAATCGTTAGCGCCGCCGGTTCCACTCGTCGCGCCCGTACTTCTCGTCGACCAGCTCCCGCACGCGCCCGAGCGGGACCGGTTCGTACTCCCCCAGTACTTCCCACGCCGCGGCCACGCGCTCGCGCAGCTCCGCGACACCTACGGAAAGGTTCGTCACGAACACCGCGTGGTCGCGCCCGGCCCGGTACTCGGGGGCGCGCTCGGGGGGGCGCAGATACCGCCCGACGCGCCCCAGGTCGAAGCCGCACAGCAGCGTGGCGTGGTGGAGGACGTGCCGCCGCTTCCGCTGCTGGGCGCTGCCGGACACCTTCCGCCCCGCGACCGCCAGGTCGCCCGTCCCCGCGACCTCCACCCCCGGGGCGAACGGCGCCGCGGCGTCGCGCAGCTTTCCCATCACGAACCCGGTCGCCCCGCCGATCGAATCGAGCCCGGGGACGATTCGCACCACCACCGACACGCACAGGCAGCCGGGGCCGATCACCACCGTGCCTCCGCCGCTGGCCCGCCGCACCACCGGCACGCCGTCCGCGGCGCACGCCGTATCGTTCACGTCGATCGTCACCGAGCCGCCGGCGCCGAGTACGACCGCGTAGCCGGGCTGTTCCCACAGGCGCAGCACCTCGCCGCCGGTGCCGTCCTCGGCGGCGAGCAGCAGCGCCTCGTCGAGCGCCAGGTTCTCGGCGGCGGTGGGGAGGGTGAGGTCGAGGCGGGTCATCGGCCGTTGACGGGGCGGGGGCGGGGCGTATCCCAACCCCATCACCCTACGCCCCCCCGCCGAAGGCCGCCACCGATGCCCGCCACCCGCCTCGCGCACAACGTCTTCTTCAAGCTGAAGGACTCGACCCCGGCCAACGTACAGGCGCTGGTGGACGCCTGCCACAAGTACCTGAACGTGCAGCCCGGGATCGTGTTCTTCGCCGCCGGCCCGTGCTGCCGCGAGCTCGACCGGCCGGTGAACGACCGCGACTGGGACGTGGGGTTGCACCTCGTGTTCGACACGAAGGCCAGCCACGACGCCTACCAGGACGACGCCACGCACAACCGGTTCATCGACGAGAACAAGCCGACGTGGGCCGGGGTGCGGGTGTTCGACTCCTACGTGTAACTGGAGATAAAAGCCCACCGGTTGCAACCGGTGGGCTTTACCCCACCGCTCACTTCAACCCCACATCTGTGCCATGACTCCGATCCGACCCCAGGACTTGAACGCCTTCCTCCGCCGCTACCGGCTGCCGGACGGCCGCGTCCGCGGGGTGCGCGTCCGCTACCCGACCGCCAACACCGCGACCGTCGAGTTCCGGCTCGTCGTCCGCGAGGCGATCCAGGATTTGGGCACGGAGCCGCGCACCGTCCAGCTCCGGCTGCGGCTGACGGGCGTGGACGAGTTCCGGGTGCAGATGCGGCCGGGGCAGGCGCGGGTGAAGATCGCCGACGCGCGGATCAACCACATCAACGGGTTGTTCTGGGTGAACCTGGACGCGTTCGGTCTCGACCCCGGCGAGCAGCCGAAGCCGCACGACTTCCGCGCCAGCGAGACGTACGCCGCGGGGCGCGAGCTGGCGTGGGAGGAAGTCGAGGCGAAAGGCGAGCCGGGTGTGTGAGCCGGCTTTGGCTCGGGGCTTTCGCTGTGGGCTGGTAGCCGCGGGCTTCAGCCCGCGCCCACCTGCGGCGGAGCACCCGGGAGCAACGCCCCCGTGACACCGCCGACGTGGGCGCGGGCTGAAGCCCGCGACTACCGGCGCGAAGCCCGTCTACTTCGCAACCCCGAACCTGTAGATCGTCGTCTGCCGGTACGTCTCACCCGGGCGCAGCACCGCGTTGCTCTTGTCCTTCCACTCCGGCTTGTTCACCGAGTCGGGGAACCGCTGCGGCTCCAGGCAGAACGCCCCGTACTGCCGGTACACCGCCCCGCCGCGGCCGACGTTCGTGCCGTCGAGGAAGTTGCCGGTGTAGAACTGCAACCCCGGCTCCGTCGTGTACACCTCCAGCGTCCGTCCCGTCTTCGGCTCGGTCACCCGCGCCGCCAGCTCCGGCCGTTCCGTCACCCCCTTGTCGAGGACGAAGTTCAGGTCGTAGCCGACCGGGTCGCCGCCCGCGCCCTTGAGGTCCTTGCCGATCGCCTTCGGCGTCGTGAAGTCGAACGGCGTCCCCGCGACCGGCGCGATCTTGCCCGTGGGGATGAGGGTGTCGTCGGCGGG
>DASPHQ010000898.1:0-5005 GCA_035629595.1 Urbifossiella sp.
AGTGCAGGGCGAGGACCTGGACCAGCGGGTGGGCCTCGGGTGGTAGGATCATGGGTAGCCGTCCGCGGGCGATGGCCGGGGGTCGTCAGCAACCCCATGCTACCCCGCGGACGGCTTTAGAATCGGCACCAGTCAAGCTGAAGCTCTGCACCTGAACCATGAGCAGCGTGAGCATGAGGGCGATCATTACCGGGAACACCGCGAACAGCGCGTCGTTCGCCTTCTCGCTCTCCTCCACCGCGCCGCCGGTGTCGACCCGGTAGCCGGGCGGGAGTTCGGCCTTTAGCTCCTTCAGGTCGACGAGGACGCGCGCGGTCACGTCCGGGGCCTGGACCCCGTCGGCCACGTCCGCCCGGACGGTGAGCATCGTCTCGCGGTCGCGCCGCCACCGGATCGGTTCTTCCTGCACGAAGGAGGCCGTGGCCACCTGGGACAGCGGGACCGCGTTGCCGGCGGGCGTGATGACCGTCAGGTTCGGGAGCGCGTCGAGCCTCAGCCGCTCCGCCGGGACCGCCCGCGCGACCACGTCGATCAGCTCGGCCCCTTCCCGGTACTGCGACACCGGCACGCCGGTGAGGAGCGTCTGGAGCGTCGCCGACACCTCCTGCGGGGTGAGCCCGAGGGCGCGGGCGCGGTCCTGATCGACCCTGAGCCGCACGACCTTCGACGGCTCGTCCCACTCGAGCTGGGCGTCGCGGGCGTCCGGGTTCTGGCGGACGACGTCGCGGACGCGGTGTGCGATCGCGCGGACCCGGGCCGGGTCGGGGCCGACCACCCGGAACTGGACCGGGAACCCGACAGGCGGTCCGAACTCGAGTCGCACCACCCGCACGCGCGGGAGGGCGAACTCGGTGTCCGCCCCGAGCCGCTCAAGGAGCCGCGCGCGGAGTCGCTCGCGGGCCTCGGGGGACTTCGCCAGAATCACGAACTTGGCGAAGGTCGGGTCCGGCAGGTCGGGGTCGAGCGCGAGGTAGAAACGGGGCGGGCCGGCACCGGCGTAGGCCGTGAAGTGGTCGACGTCCGGATCGTCCTTCAGCACCGCCTCGAGCCTCGCGACTTCCGCCTCGGTCGCGGTGAACGACGACCCGCCGGGCAGCCGGAGCTCGACCATCAGCTCGTTGCGCGACGACTGCGGGATGAACTGCTTGGGAACGAACGTCATGCCGTAGAGCGCGCCCGCGAACAGCGCGGCCGTCAGCGCGACGACCCTCAGCGGGTGTCGCACGCACGCGGCGATGGCCCGGCGCAGGAGGCGGTACGTCCGGGTGTCGTAGGGGTCGTGGTGCGGCCGGTTCGCGTAGGTCGGGAGCAGCCTCACACCCAGGTACGGCGTGAAAACAACGGCGACGAGCCACGAGGCGGTCAGGGCGATGCCGACGACCCAGAAGATGCCGCCGGCGTACTCCCCGGCGTTGGACCTGGCGAACCCCACCGGGAGGAACCCGGCCGCCGTGACGAGCGTGCCGGTGAGCATCGGGAACGCGGTGCTGCTCCACGCGAACGTGGCCGTCGCCACCCGGTCGTGCCCTTCCTCCATCTTCACCACCATCATCTCGACCGCGATGATGGCGTCGTCCACGAGGAGGCCCAGGGCGAGGATGAGCGCCCCCAGGCTGATGCGGTCGAGCGCCATCCCGGCCGCGTGCATCACCACCAGCGTCGCGGCGAGGACGAGCGGGACGCTGAGCGCCACCACGACGCCGCTCCGCCAGCCGAGGGAGAGGAAGCTGACCGCCAGGACGATGCCGAGGGCTTCGAGGAACGACCGGGTGAACTCGCCGACGGACTCCTCGACCACGTGCGGCTGGAAGGCCACGGTGCCCACCGCGGCCCCGGCCGGGAGGTCCGCTTCGGCCGCCCGGAGTTCCGCTTCCAGGGCACGCCCGAGCGCGAGGGCGTTGCCGCCCGAACGCATGGCGACCGCCACCTCGACGGCCGGCGTCCCGTTGTGCCGCACCGTGAACGTGCGGGAACGACTCGCCCGGTACGGACCAGAGCGTGACCGCGGCGGGGGCCGCCTTCGCGACCATCACCTGGTTCTCGGGGAGACTGATGACCGCCTCACGCTCACCGCCGCGGGCGAGCCGGGCGACGACCTGGCCCTCGGTCACCACCTGCCCGGCCGAGGCCGGGAGTGCGGTGACGACCCCGTCCGCGTCGGCGGTCAGGTCGCAGTACGCGAGACGGTTGTTGGCGAGGGTGAGCGCCTCCGTCGCGCGGTCCCGCCGACCGACCGCCACGTCCTGCGCGGAGCGAGCCCTGTCGAGGTCCGAGGAACTCCCGGCCCCGCTTCTGACGGATCGGAGTTGTCGGTCGTGTTCGGCGACCGACTGAGCCACCTCGGCCTCGGCGGCGGCGAGGTCGGCCTCGGCCGCCTTCACCACGAGCCGGTAGTCGGTCGCGTCGAGGCGGAACAGCAACGTGCCCGCCGCGACGCGCTGCCCGACCTCGACGTGCCGCGAAACGATTTTCGCCCCGACCCGGAACGCCAGGTCCGTCTCGTAGCGGGCGCGGACGATTCCGGTATAGGTCTGCTCGCCGGCCGTCACGCCGGCCGTGACCTCCTTCACGCGCACCACCCGCGGGGCGTGGGATGCCGTCGGGAGGGTGACGGGCGGTGGGGAGGTGCCAGCGGCCGTGTAAGCGACGGCCCCGTCCCCGGCCGCGAGTGCCACCACGCCTCCCGCCAGGGAGTACCCGATTCGCCTGTTCATTTGCTCTCCTGTGCCACTCGCGTCTTGCGTCGTGTGGGGACCCGGGCACACCGCCCGGCCTCCCACCCACCACGCCCGTGCCCCTGATCCCCGTGTCGGCCGGAACACCGCCGGCCGGCTCACCTGTCGCTACCGAGGGCAAGAGCCCGAAGTCCGCGGCGACGGGCCGACCCGGAACCGGGGCAGGAGCATCGGCACCCGCATGCGGTACGCGGCGTACTCCGGGTGCGCGGCGGCCAGGTCGCGCTCCTCCCAGCGGATCGCCGCCAGGATGTACGCCGTCATCCCGGCGGCGAACAGCAGGTGGGCGGCGGCCATCGTCGGGGCGGCCCAGAACGCCGTCAGCCAGCCGACGTACAGGGGGTGCCGGACCACCCGGTACGCCCAGGGCGTGGCGAACCGGGGCGGGGCGTAGGCCACCCCGCGGAACGCCAGCCACACCTGGCGCACGCCGAACAGGTCGAAGTGGCTGACGAGGCACGTGGCCACGAACACCGTCGCCCAGCCGGCGGCGGCAAGGGCGTACACGGCCACCCGGGCCGCCCCGTCCGGCACGTCCCAGACGACCCCGCCGAGCGGCCGCCACTGCCAGAACAGCAGGAGCAGGGCGGCGTTCGACAGCAGGACGTAGGTGCTCCGCTCGGCCGGCGCGGGGACGAACCGGGTCAGCCACTGCTTGAACGCGGGCCGGGCCATCCCGCTGTGCTGCACGGCGAACAGCGCCAGTAGCGAGCCGTCGATCGCCAGGGCGGCCGCGAGCGACCCTTGCCCGGGGCCGTCCAGACGGGTCGGGGTCAGGAACCCGCCGACGAACCCGACGGCGTAGAGGAACGTCGCGAGGAACAGGGCGTAGCACAGGATGCCGTACGTCAGGAGCAGGAGCCGGCGGATCATGACAGGACCCCGTTCGTCAGGGGGATTGCGCAGCCTCTCCGCTCGCCCCGAATCGTGGCGCGGACGGTCGGGTCTGCGCGTGGGGAGTCGGCCCGCCTGAACGTCGGACGGGCGCGGGACACTTCGGATCGGGCGGGCGACCGGTCGGACCCGGCGCCAATAGACGGCCGGGCGGCCGGGCTGTCACGCCCGGACGATCACGGTTTCCAGGTAGTCGCCGGCGATCGCGATCGGTCCCGCGCCGCCGTTGCGGTCGTAGCGACGGGCCAGGTCGAGCAGTTCGTCCCGCAACCGCACTCGCTGCGGCGGGTCCAGGGACTCGAAGGCGCGCAGCGTCGGGCCGTAGTAGGTGCGGAAGAAGTCCACGTTCTCCTCGGCGCTGCGGAAGCGGAACACGGCCGTGCGGCGGTAGCTGGTCGCGGAGGCGGCGGCCTTCCCGAAGAGCGCGTCGAGGTGAGCGGGGTCGCCCCAGCGGATGGGCGGCCGCAGGCCGGGCGCGGGGGGCAGGTAGCGGGCGAAGACCCGAAAGGTCTCCCCGATGAACCCGTCGGGGGTCCAACTCGCCAGCGCGATGCGCCCGCCGGGGCGGCACACGCGGGCCAGTTCGGCCGCGGCCCGGTCGTGGTCGGGTGCGAACATCGCCCCGTAGATCGACACCACGGCGTCGAACGAGGCGTCGGGGAAGGGCAGGTTTTCGGCGTCGCCCTCGACGAACTCGACGTCGAGCAGTTCGGCCGCGGCGCGGGTCCGACCACGCTCGAGCAGTGCGGGGACGTAGTCGACGCCGACGGCTTCGCACCCCCGCCGGGCGGCCGCGAGGGCCGCGTTGCCGCTGCCGGTGGCGACGTCGAGGACGCGCCATCCGGCCTGGAGGTCCGCGGTCTCGCACAGGTGCTCGGCCTGGAAGACGATCCGTGCGGCGACGACGGCGAAGTCGCCGCTCGCCCACGTGGCTTGCTGGCGGGACTTCACCGCGGCGAAATCCGGGGCGGTCACGGGTGGGGGCGGGTCGGAAACGCTCATGGGCAAGAACCTCAGGGGTTCGACGGAAGCGGCAGATAGTACGACCGGTCGTTCTCTTTGATACTACGACCGGTCGTGCTATCATGTCAAGTATGAGCAGCCACAATTCTGGGGCCGGACGGCCGGACGGGGGACCGCACGCGGGGCGGAAGCCGCGGGCCGACGGCGTGGAAAGCCGGCGGACGATCCTGCACGCGGCCGCCAACCTGGCGACGACGCGCGGGCTGGAGGGCCTGTCCATCGGCGAACTGGCCCAGCACATCGGCATGAGCAAGAGCGGCCTCTACGCGCACTTCAAGTCGAAGGAGGAGTTGGAACTGGCGACGATCGAGACGGCGGCCGAGATCTTCGAGCGCGAGGTCCTGGCCGGGGCG
>DASPHQ010000899.1:0-2892 GCA_035629595.1 Urbifossiella sp.
ACTTCCGGCCGGCCGTGGATGCGACCGACCGTCCGACAACGCCTGAACCGCCAGGCTGAGACCAATGACGGATTTGCTTGCCAGGAATACTGCCACCGGACGCTTACGCTGATAACTTGCCCCATCCCGTAGAGGGGAGCGAAGAAGGCGAAGCTTGAGGTGACGATGAGCAGCCCCCAGAGCGGCCAAAAGCGGGTCTGCGGGGCGTGTTGGGCGGCTTCGAGGTAGTAGCACACGACGTTGAGGAGGATAGCGACGGCGAACCAGTCGATCGCTCGGGTGAGCTCGGGTGTCATGGGGTTGACCCCCGCGAGTTGGACGATCGCCGCCGCTGCGAGTGTGGCGAAGACGGCGTGGACGCGGGCGAGGGTGACGTGTTCGGTCGGACGCTCTGGCTCGGCCCCCATCGATTCCCCCTGTGGCAGGTGCTGTCGGGGTATTCGCTACGGGTCCGGGGTTCTTGGGGCTCTAGACGGCGGCCCGGTCCGCTGCTTGGTGTGGGTCGATCACGCTGTTGATGACCACACGGAGTTTGGGGAGGTAGAGGGGGATCTCGGTGTCGAGTCGCTGCTGAATCTCCGCTCTCGCCGATTCTCCCCGGACCGAGAGGCTTTTCATGGCCCAATTCCAGAACTCAAGCAGCTCACCCTGGAACTTCGACACGGTGTTCGCAGTCGTTTGGTCCAGGTAGATGATCTGCCGCTCCAGAGTGCGGTCGAACTGCCACATTCCGTCCATCGACTCTCTCAATCCGCCGGAGTAAAGCTGACGCCGGAGAAAGTCGAGATAGTCGCAGAATGCATGGTAGATGACGACCGCCGCTTCTAGTCGTTTGTCGTGCAACTTCGAGAACTTGACGAGGTTCTGCTCCAACTCCTTCTTATGCCGTTCCATTGACCGATTGATTTTCGCCGAGAGGAACAGCAGCAGTCCGGCAACGCCGAGCCCCGGCAGACTGGTGCCGACCAAGCTGGCCCAGAAGGCGTCCCAATTCATCGTGGACCTCTGGTTCACGCGGAGAGTCGCCGCCCTATCGTAGCAATTCGCTGTGAAACCCGCGTCCTTTCCAAAAAGAGACGGGTCGGCGGCAGTGCGGGGCAGGCGAGCAAGTCGGCGACAAGTCGGACGGTGCCGGGCGTGCGGAAGCCCGTTCTCGCCGGGTTTTCGGGGCTTTTGCGGGTCTCGAAAACCGCCTAGCTCCGCCGGAAGCGAACAGTCACCGTTCGCGGATGCGGTGTCCACAGTAGCTGGCAGCCGGGGGCGTTCTTCAAGGTCCGCGGCCGGTACGTCGAGGACGAGAAGTACGGCCCGAAGGTCGAACTCGAGCAGATCTGCCCGGTCACCGACCGCGACCGCGCCGACGGCTTCGCCGAGGCCGACTTCGCCGACCCGCCGCGCACCGACCCCGACCGCACCTTCGCCGAGCTCACCGCCCTCGCCGCCGAACTGGCCGACGAGCCGCTGCGGGCGCTCGTTCAAGGCATCCTTGCGGCGCACGCCGAGCGGCTGAAGGTGCTGCCGGGGTCGGCGCGGAACTACTTCCCCTTCCCCGGCGGCTGGGCGGCGCACACGCGGAACGTCGCCCGCCACTCGCTGCTGCTCGCCGACCGCTACCGCGACCTGTACCCCGACCTGACGCTGAACCGCGACCTCGTGCTCGCCCGTGCCCTCCTTCACGAAGTCGGCCGCGTCGCGGAACTCGACCCCACGTCACCCGTGCCGCGCCTCGGGATCGACGGCGAGCTGTTCGGCCACCTGTTGCTCGGGGTGCAACTGGTGCGCGAGGCGGCGCGGGCCGTGCCGGGCCTGAACCCGGAGCTGTTGCGGCTGCTCGAGCACGTGATCTACGCACACCTGAAGATCCCGGAGTGGGGGTCGCCGAGGCTGCCGGCGATCCCGGAGGTGCTGATCGTCCACCACGCGGACGACCTGGACGCGAAGTTCGAGATGTACGCCCGCTGCCTGGCGGCGGACGGCGGCGACGGCCCGTTCACGGCGCGCGACCCGGTGCTCGGCCGGCCGCTGCTGAAGGCGCGGACGGTGTAGCCGTGCACCCCCCGTCGATCGGGCGGGTGGCATTGTGTCCACGGCTCCCCCCGGGGGGCCCCCGGGGGGTCAGTAGAAGCAATGAGCCGGCTTGACAAAAGTATGTGAGAATGACGCCGCGGCGGGCGCCCGGACGCGGAGCGTTGCCCGGCCGGGACTTGCGGCCGACGGCGACGAATCGACCCGCTGTTCTCCCACGACACGCCACCTCAGGAGCGGTAGCGCGGATCAGAAATGATTCTTCCGCCGCACCCATGGGTCGCGGAAATATGTCCCAGGGTCGGATCGACAAATGCCTGGCCGAATCGAGACGGATAGAATCCGCGATTCGGACAATATAAAGCTCTGGGAGCGAATACGTCTCTACCCGGAGGTGCGTCGTGAGCAATCGAGCAGGACGTGATCACTCACACGGAATCCTCTCGGCCACCCTCTGGTGCGGCTGCGTCGTATCGATCGTGAGCGGTATCGTGGTCGCCACGTACGCGCACTACCTGGCACGACAGGAGCAGCCTGCCCCCACCCCACAAGTCGGCCTAACCACCTACCCGAAACACCCCGACCTCACCGAGAGCCCGGCCGCGAAGGCCGCCCCGACCCCACCCAGCCCGGTCGCGGACCCGTACAAGAAGCTGAATCAGGACGCCGAGGAAAACCTCAAGGCGATCAAGGCGATCGGCGCCGGTAGCGGCAACCTCCCCCCTCCACAATCAACGCCGGAGAGTCCATGAAGTTCCACCTCACGGCCGTAGTGATGCTCTTGGTCCTCTACGCGGTGGCGGACGGCCAGCCCTCCGCCCCGCAGGCGGGGGACGGCAAGTCGTCGGCCTCGGAGGCGCTGCTGGG
>DASPHQ010000900.1:0-4918 GCA_035629595.1 Urbifossiella sp.
TCTCCGTAGGGGGTGTTGTCATCCGGTTGAGAGCGCGTCACGCGCGAGGGGCGTGGGCGTCGCCCCCGGTTGCTCAGTCGCGGTTCGGGTAGATGGGCCGGCCGCTGGACGGGCCGTGCATCTTCGGCGGCGACGAGCCCCAGCAGAACCACAGGAACAGGGACATCAGGAACACGTCCACGGTCGATCCTCCTCGGTGTCAGGAATCCGCACGTCCGGTATTTCCCTGCCGGCCCAGGGGGGGCGATGGGGCGCGTTGCCGCGCCGGGCGGCTAGCGCGTCTTGCTCTGCAGGTCCGCGACGTGGGTGATGAGGAACTTCGCCATCCCGACCATGGCCTTCCCCGTCGATGAGCCCGCCATCAGGGTCGCCTTGCAGAAGTACCAGCACCGGCCGTCCGCCTCGGCCACCGCCCACCCGCCGAAGTGACAGTCGTGGTTCTGGCGCAGCAGGTACTCGGCAACCCCGTTGGACGACCGGCCGGCCGGGACGCTGAACCCGCTCGGCACCCGCAGCTCGACGAACGGCTTGTAGTCCCGCAGGTGGACCTTCCACCGCACGCCCAGGTGGGCGACGTGGATTACGACCGTCTGCTCGTCGATCCACTCCCCGGTCTCACCCGTCTCCGCCTCGAACTCGTCGAGCAGGTCGCGGAAGTCGCGGGGTGCCGGGAGCGTCACCACGCCCCCCTTCGGCAGCCCCATCTCCGACTTCGCCCGGTTGAGGCCCTCCTGCGCGAGGACGTCGACCGCACAGCCCGCCAGCCCCTTCAGTGCCCCCAACCACCCGCCGTTCGCGCTCATGCGTTGCTCCGGGAAAGGGAGGGGGCGGAGCGCCCCCTCCGGGTGTCAGCCCATCACCATCCCGCGATCACGGCCCCGGTCCGCCGCCCTGGCGGTGGCCTGCATCGCCGACGACTGCATCTCCGCCTCGAAGCCCGACCGCCCCATTCCCAGGTCCTCGGTAACCATCTGCGGGGTGGGCGCCAGCGGCGTACCGGGCTCGTCGCCCGGCCGCATGCTGTTCGGGTCCGAGATCACGATCGCGTTCCACAGGTCCTTCGCCCCCTCCCGCCAGAGAGCACCGAGCTCCCCGGCGAGGGACGGCTGCTTCGCCATCGCTACCTCCATCCGGCCCGCTCGCGGAGGCGTTCCGCGGTGGCCATTTGAGACAGACGCGCGTCGTTGATGTCGTCGTCCATCCGTTCCTGGCGCGCCTTCAGGAAGGACGTGATCAGAAAGTGACTGCCGCCCGCGCACAGGAAGTACGCGCCGGCCGGGGCGTCGACCCGCAGCAACAGCCAGCCGACCAGTAGCATCAGCCCGGCCTCCAGCCGGAGGCAAAGAACCGGGTTCCTGCACCACCGCTGAAACTGGCTCGTCCCGTGGGCGTAGGAGTGGGCGTCGGGGTTCCGCCGCGACTTGATGCGGTACTCGATGTAGGACAGCGCGAATACCGCCACGGCCCACCACATGGCCTCGCTCCTGCCGAGCGCCGCCCACAGCACCGCGACCAGGATGGCGACGGGCCAGTCGAGCGACTTGACCGCCGCGTGGCCGACCGAGTCCGCCACCCTGAGGAACCGCACCGACGGGAGGGCGAGGAGGTGCAGAAGGAGGAAGGTGTGCTGCGTCGCCCCCCGCACCCCGCCCTTGGCCTGGCTGCTCATTACATTACCTCTTGGTTGAAGTCGATTAGGGTGTGCCACGCCCCGCGGACGACGATCGTCCGGACCGTCCAGTGCGGGGGACCACCCGGCGGGAGCAGTTGCTGGATTTCGTCGGCGCGGCGGCGGGCGTGGTACTGCTCACTGAAACTCGCCGTCGCGCTGCCCGCGCCGCCCCACAAGTCCAGCGGGCTCTGGTACGCGTCCTGCTGCTGGCTGCCCGAGAACATCACCCGCTTCTCCTGTCCCAGCCGCCGGGACAGCCAGTCCGCCGTCTCGTAGGTCGGGCAGGCGACGATGGTGGTGCCGAGGTTGCCCATCAGCGTCTCGACTTTTCGCTGTCCCTCCGATCCGCTGAACAGGGCCGCGAAGCTCTCGTATCCCTGACTCGCAAGGACCATCGGGCAGCGGCTGGAGCGGCTGAGCGACACGTACTTGAACCAATGCTCGGTCAGGTACTCCTGGGCCTCGTCCACCACGATGGGCCAGGGCTTCGTGTCCGGCTTCACCTCCCGCTTGAGGGCCTCCGTCTGCGCCAAGAACACCACCGCCGCCCCGACGAACTTCGCCACTTCGAGCCACTCGCCGACCGGCAGGTCGACGACCACGAGCTTGTTCGCCGCCATTGCCTCGCCCAGGTCGAAGGTGCTGTCGGTCGCCAGGAGCTTCGCGGCCAGGCCCTTCGTCAGCGTGTCCGCGACGCCCGAAACCATCGCCTCGATGACCGACCGCGTCTTGCTGCTGAGGTTCGGCTGCTCGACCGTCAGGTAGTCCTTGACCGCCCGGAAGTCGGAGAGCCAGTCGTTCGCCACCGCGTTCCGGTAGGCCTTCTGCAGTAAGCCCAGCAGCGGGCTGTTCTGCCACCACTCGCTGTTCGCCCACCCTGGCTTCGCCACCTGCCGCGCCTTGGGGATCGCCTGCATCACTTCCAAGATCGCTGTGGGCGTCGGCTCCACATCCGCCAACAAGAGCAGGAGCAGGATCGACCGCACGCACCTCGTGTAGCTTTCCTGCCAGAACTTCCCGTCCTCGCCTCCGCCTTGGGCGTTGGAGCGGCTCGCCACCTGGGAGAAGAGGTCCCAGGCCGCCGCGCCGATCATGGCCTTCGTGGCCGGGTCGCCACTGCAACGCAACACGCTCCGAAAGAAATTCAGCCTGTGCTTGGCACTGGCGTCGATCACGAAGACATCGCTGGAGCGTCCCGACCGAGCCGCAAGCTTCAACCACCGCGGGGCGTCGTCGGCTTTCGGGCAGACGACCAGGCCACCACAGCCGAGGCGGAGCAGGCGACCGAGGAAGAAGGCGATCACCCCCGTGGTTTTCCCGCTACCAACCATGCCCAGGCATAAGAGCCCCTGGCACAGCATCCTGAGCGTGAGTGTGAACGCCCCCGAGGTCAGAAACAGGCTTTCGAGGTAGTCGGGCGGGTTGCGTACAACCCGCCGACGCTTCCGCCTCACCCACTGGCTCAGCATGAGCGAGACGACGAACACCACGACGACCGACCAGAGCGGGACGGTCGCAGTCCGGCGTACTTCGGCCGCGAGAAGCGCCGACACGGCGATCAGGGCACCACACAAAGCGACCATCGGACACCTCGCGGGATCGGGGCGGCCAGCGGCCGCGCGGCTGTCGAACGGGTTGAGGGTGCGGCGGCCCGGCTCGAGCGCCGGGCCGGACCTCACACGGGGCGTTACGGGGTCTGCTTGCCGGCGATGAGCTTCTGGAGTTCGCCGACGCCGAGGCCGAGCCCGGCTGCCTTCGTCGCGGCAGGGAAGAGCGTGTCTCGCAGTACGCCGACGAGGTCGGCCGGGGGCATGGCGGGCGGTACCAGCAACTCCACGCCGCCGACCACGACGCGGTGCGGCTTCGGCCGGGGGGCCGCACGCCCGCGGACGAGCTTGCGGATGTCCCTCGGCTGGAGCCCCTCCTCGACCACGCGCTTGAGCAGGTCGAGCTTGCGGCCCTCGGGCTCGACGTCCTTGATCTCCTGCAGTTGGATCAGCTTCAGTCGCCCGGCCCGGATGGCGTCGAGGACGGGCTGGGGCTGCCGCGTGGCGGCGATGTAGCGGCTGACGGTCGGGCCTTTCAGCGTGAAAACGCTGGCGGTGTGCTGCCAGGTGACGCCGTGCCGCTTCTGGTAGTCGGCGAGGAGGAAGGCGGTGTCGAGCCAGTGGCGGTTGGTCTGGATGTCGCAGGCCAGCAGCCAGGCGATCTCCTGCTGCTCGTCGGCGACGGCGTCCTCCACATACGCGAGGATCGATTTCCAGCCGAGCCGGCGGGCGGATGCAACCCGGCGGTTCCCCGCCAGGACGGTCTTGCGGGCCGAGACGGTGATGGGCACCTTGAGACCGTCGCGGGCCAGGCTGGCGTCCAGTTCGACGTCAGCCCGCTCGTCGGGCAACTGCCGGGCGTAGGGCGTCCGGACCTGGTCGAGGGGCAGGTCGAAGAAGACGGCGGCGGTTGCCATCACCGCCAGCATGGTCCCCGGGCTGACCGGGCCGGCAGCAGCCGGCGGGGACACGGAGCCGTTCGAGTCAGACACGGCGTTCTCCTCGGAGGGTGTCTTGCGGGTGGGGCGGGTCGTGGTTAGTCGTCGGGGCGGGCGGGGCCGCCCTCGTTGACGAGGCGGTCGATTTCTTCCCGCGGCACCGTGCCGTCGTCCGCGGGGGGCGGGCCGTTCGTGTGCCCGGGGGTCTGGACGGCGTTCATCGGTCTTGCTCCTTCCGGCCGTGCCGGCGTGACATGGCCCGGCCCACCGAATCCCTGCCGGCGGGGGTGAGTACGCAGGTTCCCAACCGCTCACCGGTTGGTGACGGGGGCATGTGTCGGGATCAGGTAGTCAAGGGCTGTTGCTGCCGATCGCGGTGTGCAGGACGGGTAGAAGTAATCGGGCTCCCGCCCCAACATCGTGACCGCGGACTCTCCGCACGGCCGGCCCGGGCGTGTGTCTCGTGCCTGGCCTCCGCGTTGCCACAAGAACAATAACGCGGGCGAGGCGGAGGTCCACTCTGTAACTTCGACTTACACCCCCAGGTGGGAGCTTCTTCGGGGCTAGACCCCACGACCGAGTTGCCGGCGGGCTTGCGCGAGGGCGGCGCAGACGAGATCACGGAGCATTTCTGCGGCCTCGTGCGGACCGGCGGCCAGCCGGAACTGCTGCCACCCGCTTGTAAGCAGTAATGACCCGTCGCCCCAGTCGGGGTTTTCGGCCGGGTGGGCCCCGGAGCCGACGGTCGCAGGGATGACCCC
>DASPHQ010000901.1:0-4285 GCA_035629595.1 Urbifossiella sp.
ACCGCGAAGCGGATCGCCGGGGCGACGAGAAACGTCCGCGTGTTCGTCAGCCAGCCGCGGCCGCCGTTGCCGTGCTGCACAATCTGCCGGAGGATCATGAAGAACGCGAACGACGTGAATAGCGGCACCAGCCACAGCAGCACGTAGTAGCCGACGTACGGCGAGCCGGTCACCTTCTGGGCGATCGTCAGCCCCGCGAACACGGCCGTGATGAATCCCACCCGCAGGGCCGCGGTGTAGCGGGCGTGGACGACCTGGCGCAGACGGCTCTGGTGAAACTTGTGGTCCGGCAGCCGTAGGAACACGACGCTCACGACCACCCACATCGCCGCCGGGATGGCGAGCAGGAGCCACGGTTCGTCGGCGCCGAAGAACAGACCGGCGAGCGTCGCCACCAGCGCCAACAGGTAGACGACGCCGACGCGGACGGCCCCCTTGCTCGGCTTCTTCCCCTTGAACAGGTACGGGTTCGTGTCGTCGCCGGTGGCGTTGTAACGCGCCCGCACCCGCATGAAGCGGACGAGCCGGTGCGGCCACAACTGCCGGCGGAACGCCCGCACCGCCGCCGGCCGGTCCACCGGGAAGTCGAGCCAGTGGCCGCTGGACTTCATCTGGGACACGTCCGGGTCGCGGTCGGGGTCGTTGACGAACTGGTGGTGGGCGAGGTGCTGCAGGCGGTAGTGGTAGATGCTGCTGAACAGCGGGAACATGGTGAAGAGGTCGGTCGCCAGGTCGTTCAGGTAGCGGCCGCGGAACAGGATGTAATGCGAGCCCTCGTGCGCCAGCCCGCTCAGTTGGTGCTGCCCGGCGCCGACCAGCACGATCGCCAGCAGCGCCACGGGGACGTTGACCAGCCAGTGCAGTCCCAGCGCCTCGCGGCTCTCGAAGAACCAAACGGCGCCGCCGAGCACGACCGCGAGGTACAGGTACGTGCGCGCGAGGAAGAACCAGTTGGTGAGATTGTCGGTCCGCCGCAAGTCTTGCAGCGCGGCCTTCAGGGCCGGATCGCTCAGCGACTTCGGCGGCGCGTCGGCGAGGCTCATGCGGGTGTCCCGGCGGCGTACAGCTTCTTGACCTTGCGGGCGATCAGCCAGTTCGTCAGGCGCGGGAAGTAGCGGTTGAACCGCAGCAGCCGCCGGGCCTCGGAGCCGAGCACCGTCTCGGTCTTGTTCGTGCGGATCGCTGCGACGATGCCGGCCGCCACCTCCTCCGGCTTCATCCCGTCGGCGAAGCGCAGATCGGCCTTCCCGTCCACGCGAATCCAATTCTTGTCGAAGCCACTGTCGGTCATCCCCGGCACCACGGTGAGCGTGTCCACGCCGTACCGGGCGAATTCGCCGCGCCACGCCTCGGACATGCCGACCAGCGCGAACTTGCTCGCCGAGTACTCGGGCCACGCCGGCATCCCCTTCCGCCCGCACATCGACGTGACGTTCACCACGCACGGCTGCACGCCTTTTTCCAGGTGCGGCAGCGCCGCCCGCGTGAGTTCGACGGGGCCGAAGAAGTTCGTCTCCATCACCCGCCGGGCGATGTCCTCGGTCGAGGTGGCGAAGTGGCCCCAGCTGCCGATGCCGGCGTTGTTCACCAGGATGTCGAGCCCGCCGAACGCGGCCACGGCGGCGTCCACGAGCCGGCGACGGTCGTCGGGGTTGGTGATGTCGGCGGGGACGACGACGTACTCGGTCGCGGGCAGCTCGCCGACGAGCGCGGTGAGGGCGTCGCGGTTGCGCGAGGCGAGCGCGACGCGGCAGCCGGCGCCGCCGAGGGCCGCGGCGGTGGCGCGGCCGATGCCACCGGACGCGCCCGTCAGGATCACCCGCTTGCCGGTCAACTCGCGCGTCATGGTGCGGCCCCGCCTCGGTCCACCCAGTTTACCGGGTGTGCCGGGCGCCGTGGAACCGCGAACGGATGCGGAAGGTGTTCGGGCGAGCGGGTAGGCGGTACGGTTTGCGTCACCGGAATAATCGGAACGCCACGATGATCCGCTTGCGGCGATGCAGCGTCCACGCTGCATCGCCGCGAGCGGCGGAAGAAAGTGCCCTTCCCCCCGTCCCACTGTCAAGATTACCATCCCTGCCCCTGCGCCCCCGACCCCTGCCGGACGTGCCCCCATGCGGTGGCTCCTGATCGGCTACATGTTCCTGTTCATCGACCGGCCGTTCGAGGTCTGGCCGTGGCTCGGCGACCTCCACGTCGAGCGCGTCTACATGCTGTTCACGATGGCCGTGTGGACCGCGTACCCCGGCAAGCGCTGGCTCCCCAACGCCCAGCACGCCGCTTACGCCCTGTTCGCCGGCGCCGTCGTCTCCGCCTGGGCGCTCAGCCCGTGGGCCGACAAGGGGCTCCCCACCGTCGAGGACTGGTTCAAGATCGTCGTCTTTTACTTGCTCCTCGTCACCACCGTCCACGACGAGAAGGGGCTGAAGCACGTCGCCGTCGGCTTCATGGTCGTGATGGGGCTGTACCTGTTGCACTCGTTCCGCGAGTACCTCGGCGGCCGGCACACGTACCGCATGGGCATCGCCCGCATGGTCGGCGTCGACACCACCCTCGGCGACCCGAACAGCTTCGGGGCCAGCATCATCTACGCGCTGCCGGTCGTGGCGGCCGTGTGGCAATCGAACCTCGGCGGCCGGCTCGGCAAGTTCACGATCGCCGGGTACGTCGGGCTGTCGAGCCTGTGCATCCTCCTCACCGGCTCGCGCGGCTCGCTGGTGGGGCTGTGCGTGTGGTTCGCCATCCTCGTGTGGGGCACCCGCTACCGGGTGCGGGCGGCGCTGGCACTGGTCGTCGCCGCGCCCCTGGCGTTCGTGGCGCTCCCGGACTCGTTGCAGAACCGGTTCGAGACGATCATCAACCCGGACGTCGGCCCGGCCAACGCCCGCGAGTCCGGCGAGGGGCGCATCGTCGGCTTCTTCACCGGCATGGACCTGTGGGCGAAGAACCCGCTGACCGGCGTCGGCCCCGGCGTCTGGCGCGCGGCGACGGGGAGCAAGACCGAGTCGCACAACCTCTACGGCCAGCTCGTCGGCGAGACCGGAACCGCGGGCCTCGTGGGCTTCGCGGCGGTCGTGGGGTGCTTCTGGTTGAACCTCCGGGCGGTGAAGCGGATGCGGGCGTCGCTGCCGCCGGAGCAGCACAACGACCTGATCTTCACCCTGCCGCGGGCGATCGGCGTGGCGCTGTTCCTACTGTTGCTGATGGGGGCGGTGGGGCACAACCTATTCCGCTTCACGTGGCTGTGGTTCGGCGGGTTCCTCATCATCGCCCGCCACTGCGCCGCCCGCCGGGTCGCGGCCTACGCGGCGGAGATCGCTTGGGCGGAGGAGGAAGCGGAACAGGTGGCCGAGGGGTGGGTGGCGCACCCGGCACACGCGCGGTAGCCCGGAAAGCCCGGGGACGGCCGTCCCCGCGCTTCGCCCGACGCGGCGCTTGCCTCCGACTCTCCGTTCGGCAACAATACGGTGGTTCGCCGTACCGCGAGGGGCCGCCGTGACCGTCCGCCGCAGGCTGCTCGCCTCATCCCTCGGGTTCGTCGCCGCCCTCGCGCTCATCACCTCCGCTCAGGCCCAGCCGCCGCGCGGCACCCAAGACCCCACCACCGACGAAATCAAGCAGCGACTCGAGGCGTTCGCCAACCGTAAGCGCGTGGGCGGCGGTGAGGCCCAGCCGTTTCCGAACGGCATCCCGCCGGGACTGGAGAAATGGGTCGAGAACATCGCCCGGCAGCGCGGGATCAAGCCCGGCCCGGACGGGAAACTCAACCCCGAGCAGTTGAAGCAGTTGGGCGAGCAACTGAAGAACGACCCACGGTTTAAGGGGATGAAGCAAAACGGCGGACAGCCGCCGGTCGAGCCCAACCCCGGCAAGGTCACGCAGCCCGGCCCCCGTGTCGATGGCAAGGGTAACCCGCTGGACTTCAAGGACGGCGGGCCGTTCAAAAACCCGCCCGACAAGGGCGCCCCGCGGCCGGTGCCGCCGCCCCCTCCGCCGATGCCGATGGCCCCCGACAAGGACGTGCAGCGGCCCGACGCTCAGAAGCGACCGGACCCCGCACGACCCGACCAGCCACGCGGCCCGAAAGACAAGGGGGTCGAACTCCCGTGGGAGAAGCCGGAGAGCCCGCAGGACAAGGCCCGTCAGGCGGCCGCGGCGGTGTGGGAAAAGAGCGTCGGCCCGCTCGACGAAACGCCGGCCGTCAAGAAGGCGCTGTTCGACATCGTCGAAGGCACCGGCGACCTGAAGGACCCGGACGGCAACAGCCTGTGGGACTCGCTCTCGA
>DASPHQ010000902.1:0-5144 GCA_035629595.1 Urbifossiella sp.
CGCTGGCCGGCGAACACGCACACGAGCAAGGAGCACGTCTTCCCTGCGGGTCAGTCGATCGCCGACTGGCACGTCTACGGCGTCGAGTGGGAGCCGGGCGAGATCCGCTGGACGGTGGACGGCAAGGCGTACGGCGCGCAGTCGTTCTGGTGGGCGAGCGGGAAGGTGGCCGGGAACAAGGGCGTGCCGCCGGCCGTGGAGGCGGACGTGCTGCCGTGGCCGGCGCCGTTCGACCAGCCGTTCTACGTCGTGATGAACGTCGCCGTGGGCGGCCAGTTCCTCGGTAACCCCGACCGCGACACGCCGTTCCCGGCCGAGATGCTCGTCGATTACGTCCGGGCGTACGAGAAGGTCGGCGGCTACGGGCCGGCGAAGCCGCGCGGGCCGGGCCGGTTCCCGTTCACGAAGTAGGCGGGTAGAATACCGCCGAACCCTCCCGCCCGCCGGAGCCGTCACCTCATGCCCCTCCCGAAGCTGGCCCGCGCCGCCGTGCTCTTCACGGCGGTCGTCGCGCTCGCCGCATACGTCACGCCCGACGCCGACGCCCAGAAGAAGGCCCAACCGAAGGCCACCGACCGCCCGAAGCGGCCCGACCTGCCGGCGAGCAGCCTGCCGCTCGCGCTCGTCGAGGGCGAGCGCATCGCCTTGGTCGGCAACAGCACCGCCGAGCGGATGAACCTGTTCGGCCACTTCGAGGCGATGCTGCACAAGCGGTTCGCCGACAAGAAGCTCGTCGTCCGCAACTTCGGCCGCCCCGCCGACGAGGTGGCGATCCAGCAGCGGTCCGGCGACTACACGAAGATCGACGACCCGCTCTACGCCTTCGGGCCGGACACGTTCCTGTGCTTCTTCGGGTTCAACGAGTCGTTCGCCGGCAAGGACGGCGTCGCCAAGTTCGAGAAGGACTACGAGGCGTTCCTCGACAACTACGCGAACAAGTACCCGCGCGACGGCACCGGCAGCAAGCCGCGGTTCGTCCTCGTTTCGCCGATCGCCTTCGAGGCGCCCGACCCCACGCTCGGCATCACGCCGACTCTCCCCGTCGATCAACGGTTCCTGCCTTCGGGCAAGGCCGAGAACGAGAACCTGAAGCTGTACGCGGCGGCGGTGAAGGCCGTGGCCGACCGGCGGAAGCTGGCGTTCGTGGACGTGTTCGACGCCACCGCGGGAACGTTCCAGGCCCAGGCGGGGCTCCAGTTCACAATCAACGGCTGTCACCTGAACGAGCAGGGCGACGCGCTGCTGGCCCGTCTGATGATCGAGGGGCTATTCGGCGGCCCGGTCCCGGAGGTGAGCGCGCAGCTGCGAGCGGCTGTGGTCGACAAGTCGTTCGTCCACCAGCAGGACTACCGGATGCTGAACGGCTGGTACGTCTACGGCGGCCGGCGGACTTATGACACCGAGACGTTCCCGAAGGAGTACGCCAAGCTACGGGCGATGGCGGCCGTGCGCGACCAGTACGTCTGGGACATCGCCGCCGGCAAGCAGGTGTCCGCCGGCGTCGATGACAGCAAGACCGGCGAACTCTACACGCCGCCGACGCGGTTCGGACAGCCCGGCCAGAAGTACAGCGAGAACCCCGGCGAGTTGAAGTACCAGACGCCCGAGGAGTTCGTCCGCACCGCCAGCGTCGCCGCGGGTATGCGCATCATCCCGTTCGCCGACGAGACGAAGTTCCCCGAAATCGCCAAGCCGGTGCAGCTCGGGTTCGACAACAAGGGCCGGCTGTGGGTGGCGTGCATGCCGAACTACCCGCTGTGGAAGCCGGGCGACCCGAAGCCGAACGACAAGCTCGTGATCCTCGAAGACACCGACAAGGACGGCAAGGCGGACAAGAGCACCGTCTTTTACGACCAGCTCCACTGCCCGACCGGGTTCGAGTTCTGGAACGGCGGCGTCCTCGTCATGGACCAGCCGCGCATCCTGTGGCTGAAGGACACCGACGGCGACGGCAAGGCCGACCTGGTGGTCCACCTGTTCGACGGCTGGGCCAGCGACGACACGCACCACCGCGGCGGCTGGGAGTGGGGTCCGGGGGGTTACCTCCACCTGCTCGAAGGAATCGCCATGAGTACGACGCTCGAAACGCCGTTCGGGCCGCACCGGAGCCAGGGGGCGGGCGGCACGTACGTCATCGACCCGCGGAACCAAAAGGTGCGGCAGTTCAGCCTGCCGGGCATGTACAACATGTGGTGCTACGTGTTCGACGAGTGGGGCCAGGGGATCGTCGGCGACGGCACCACCGCCAACCAGACGTGGGACACGCCGCTGTCGGGGGCGCAGTTCTCCGGCCGCAAGGGGATTAACTTCATCCTGCCGAACGGCGAGCGGCCGAACCTCGGTAGCGAGTGGCTGGTGTCGCGGGCGCTGCCGGATGAGGTGCAGAAGCAGTTCACCTACGCCTGCGTCATCAACCTGAACGGGCTGCCGCGCTACACCATGAAGGACGACGGGGCCGGGTTCATGGGCACCCGCGTGAAGGGGGCCGACGGGAAGCACTCGGACCTGATCAAGTCGCCGGACAAGCACTTCCGCCCGGCCGACCCGCACATCGGGCCGGACGGGGCGCTGTGGTTCGGTGACTGGGCCAACGCCCTGATCGGCCACATGCAGTACAGCCAGCGCGACCCGAACCGCGACCACACCCGCGGCCGCGTCTACCGCCTCATCGGCGAGGGAAAGCAGCCGCTGACGCCGGTGACGCAGTACGGCAAAGGCGTGGCCGAGTTGCTGAACCAGTTCACCGAGTACGAGTGGCGGACGCGGTACAACGCCCGCCGCGAACTGCGCGACCGGCCGACCGCGGAGGTGCTGGCCGGCACGTCGCAGTGGGTGGCGAAGCTCGACCCGAGCGGGAAGGACTTCGAGCGCCTACGCACTGAGGCGCTGTGGGTGCAGCAGGGGCACCACGTTGTACAGCCGGAGTTGCTGAAGGCGGTGCTGGCGTCGAAGGCCCACGAGGCCCGCGCGGCGGCGGTGCGGGTGGCGGCCGACGACCGGGCGTACATCCCGGACGCGCTGCCGATCCTCAAGGCCGCGGCGACCGACCCGCACCCGCGCGTGCGGACCGAAGCGCTGCGCGGGCTCAGCTTCTTCAACACGCCCGACTCGATCGACGCGATGCTGGCGTCGGCGCGGATGCCGCTCGACTACTGGACGAAGTACACGCTCGAAGCGTCGCTCGGGGCGACCGAGGCGGCGTGGCGGCCGACGTACCTCGCCGGCAAGGTGAAGGACAACCCGGAGGCCGACCGGCTCATGGCCGGCATCCTGGCGTCGTCGAAGGCGGGCGGCGCCGCGGCCCCGCACCTCAAGCTCTTGCTGTCGGCGGAGCCGCAGCCGGCCGAGGTGAAGAACCGGGCCATGACCGCGCTCGCCGGCCTGAAGGGGAACGCGACGAACGGCCGGGCGGTGTTCACCCGCGGGTGCATCGCCTGCCACAAGGTCGGCAACGGCGACGGCCAGGACTACGGCCCGAACCTCGCCGGCGTGGCCGCGAAGATGCCGCGGACGAAGATCATCGAGTCGATCATCGACCCGAACGCCGAGGTGGACGCCAAGTACACCTCGACGCGGGTCGTGACCCTGGACGGCAAGTCCGTGTCCGGGCTGCTCGTGTCCGAGAACAAGACCGAGCTGGCGATCTTCGACGGGATGATGCGGCGGACCATCCGCATCGACGACATCGACACGCGGGTGGCGCTGAAGCAGAGCAGCATGCCCGAGGGGCAGGCCGCGACGATGGCGCCGTCAGAGTTTGTGGACCTGATCGAGTACCTGGATTCGCTGAAGACGAAGTGACGTTCGCGAGGCGAGCCGACCGCCGTGAGGCGGCGGGTGAGGCGCTACTGGTGCCTCACCCACCGCCTCACGGCGGGCGGCTCGCCTGCTGTTAGCGCCCCGGCACCGGCCACAGCTTCACCGTCCCGTCGCCGCCGGCTGTCGCCACCAGCTTGCCGTCGGGCGACACCGCGGCGGCGAGCACCACCCGGTCGTGCCCGCGGTAGCTCGCCCGCGGCTTCCCGTCGGCCGCGCCCCACACGCGGACTGTGCCGTCCTCGTGCGTCGTCGCCAACACCGACCCGTCGGCCGCGTAGGCCACGCCGACCGCCATCCCCGACCCGTCGAGCGGCGGCCGCTCCTGGCGGCCCGGCAACGCCCACCGCTTCACACCCGCACCTGTCGCCGCAGCCACCACATCGCCAATCGGCGCGACCGCGAGCGCGTGAACGTGCCGCGGCCCGACCGCCAGCTGGCCGGCCGCGGTCCCCTTCTGCCAGTCCCAGACCCGCAGCGTGCCGTCGTCGCCGGCCGAGAGAAGCGTCTTGCCGTTCGGTAGGAAGCCGAGCGCGTGGACGTGCTTGGTGTGACCACTCAGCGACTTCAGCGGCGTCCGCTCCGCGACCTTCCACAGCCTGACGACACCCTCCACGCCGCCCGCGGCGATCACGGTCCCGTCGGGCGACACGGCCAGCGACTCCAGTGCCTTCGCGCCGCCGGCGGCGGAGCCGAGTTCCGTGCCCGCCTGCCAGTCCCAGAAGCGCACGACGCGGTCGTCGCCGGCCGACGCGAGCACACCGCCCGCGGCGAACGCGACTGCCCGGACCTTTCCCGAGTGGCCGGTGAGGGTGCGCCGCTCGCGCCGTGCGGCGGTGTCCCACAGGCGAACGGTGCCGTCGTCGCCGGCCGACGCGAGTGTCCCGTCGGGCGCGAAGGCGACGGCGCGCACCGGCCCGCGGTGGCCGCGCAGGGTAGCGACCTCGTCGCCGCGGGAGGCGTACCACGCGGCCGCGGCGAGTAGGAGCAGAACGACGCCGGCCGCCACGAGAACGCGGCGGCCGGTGAACGCGACGGGCATTGGGGCGGCCTCAGTTGTCGTTGACGACCTCGCCACCGTCCCGGGTGCCGAGGGCCGACCACGCGGCCGGATTGATGGCGTTCCGCACGAACCGCACCGACCCGTCGCAGAACAGGGCGTTGATGCCGCCAGTGTGTCGGCTCCCCGCGTCCTCGACGTGCATCAGCGGGTTGTTCGGCGTGCGCAGCTCGTCGGGCTCGCCGACGTTCGTCAGGCACAGCGTCGGCGGCCCCTCGTCGGGGTAGCCGGGGACGACCGGCGGGTTCACGGAGGTCGTCACCGCCCC
>DASPHQ010000903.1:0-3256 GCA_035629595.1 Urbifossiella sp.
CACCACGAGACGGTCGGGGATCGGCTCGAGCGCGCGGGCCGGGGCGGCGGCGGCGAGGAGGGCGACCAGGGCGGCGAGGCTTCGGGTCACGGCGGCACCGGGGGAGAGGGCGTGCCGGGTTAAGGGTACGGCGACCGCTCGAGCTCGACCCGCGCCGCGGCCCGGGGACGCGCGTGCCGGCGAAGAACCTGCTCGCCGACCTCCCGCCCGCACGCCAGGCCGGCGGTGTTATCGAACTGCCAGTGGATGCCGCCGTACACCCGGCTCATCCCCGCCTCCGCGGCCGCCTGCGAGAAGCCCTTGTACGCCCGCCGCACCCCGGGGAGCCCCTCCGACGTGGCGGTGAACGCCACCTCGTCGGTGCCGAAAAACCCGGCCAGGACCGCGGCCGCCGCCCCGCTGAACGAGCTGTGCCCGGACGTGTACGCGGGGAACGGCGGCGTCGGCAGGAGCGGCGTCCAGGTCGGGTCCGCCTCGCGGAGCGCCGTCACCGGCCGCCACACGTCGTACCGGAACTTGCCCTCCCAGCACACCACCGCCGCGTCCGCCAGGGCGAGGTTCAGCAGCGCGAACAGCCGGGCTGTTTCGGCGGTCGAGAGGCGGCGGGCGGCGGCGACGGTCTGGGCGATGCGGTTCCAGTGGCCGGGCGGGGTGACCGTGCCGTCGCCGTCCGCCCAGAAGAACGCGACCTCGGTCTGGTCCCGGGTGCGGGCGGGGCTGTCGGATCGGCCGAGGAGGGCGACCTCCTGGTAGGCCCGGTCGTACTCGGGGGTACCGACCGCGGGCGGCGGCGGCGGGCGGAGCGCGGCGGGGTCGGCGAGGACGAAGCACGGCACGCCCGCCCAGCCCGGCAGGAGTGGACGGGCGAAGCCATCGGGCGTCGGCCGCCACCGGCCGGGGCCGGGCCGCGGGGCGTAGTCGCTCCGCCGGGCGGTGCGGTGGTCGTTCCCCCGCCACCGCAGCACCGCCTCGGCGGTCGCCTGGCCGAGGGCGATGCCGCGGTCCTTGGCCGGCCCCGCGGGGACCGGGCCGAGGGTGTCGTCGAGGGTCGCGTCCAGTGCCTCGACCGAGCCCGGGTAGAGTTCGACGAGCACCCGGTGGGCGGCGACGGCCGCGGCGGCGGTCGGGTCGGCGACGACGACCGCGGCGTAGCGGACGCGGAAGGGGGCGTCCGTCGCCTCGGTGGCGGCGGCGGCGTCGTGGACCGCGAGGTGGAGGACGGCCAGGTTGCGGGCGGCGACGGGGGGCGGCGTCCGGTCGGCCCGGATCGCCCGGAGGGCGGCTTCGTTCCAGCGGAGGACCGGGTCCGGCGGGCACGCGCCGGGCGGGGCCGCGTCGGGGCCGGCGAGGGCTCCCGCGGCGACCGCAACGACCAGGACCGGCGCGAGCGCCCGCATGACCTACCCCCGAGTCGGCCGGCGACGCCGGACGTGCCGATTCTGTCTTGTAAGCCGCACGTGTGGGTCGTGCAAGCAGGAGGATCGGCGGCGGGTCGGTTGGTCGGCGTGGGAACGGCAGTCTGTGCCGGTCGTGTGAGATGTGCGGGCCGAGCGCCCGGGTGGACGTGCAGAAATGAGAAGCCCGCCCCGGGGCGCGGCCCCGGGGCGGTTACCGAACAACCGGGCAACGGATCAGTACCGGTAGTGGTCGGTCTTGTACGGCCCTTCCTTCGGCACGTGGATGTACGCGGCCTGCTCCGGCGTCAGCTCGGTCAGCTGGACGTTCAGCGTCTTCAGCTGCAGCCGGGCGACGTGCTCGTCCAGCTTCTTCGGCAGCACGTACACCCCGACCGGGTACTTGGCGTTGTGCTGCCACAGCTCGATCTGGGCGAGCGTCTGGTTGGCGAACGACGAGCTCATCACGTACGACGGGTGGCCGGTGCCGCAGCCGAGGTTCACCAGCCGGCCCTTCGCCAGCAGGATGATCCGCTTGCCGTCCGGGAAGATCACGTGATCGACCTGCGGCTTGATCTCCTCCCACCGGTAGTCTTCCAGCGACGCCACGTCGATCTCGTTGTCGAAGTGGCCGATGTTGCACACGATGGCCTGGTTCTTCATCGCCTTCATGTGGTCGTGCGTAATGACCCGGAAGTTGCCGGTCGTCGTCACGAAGATGTCCGCCTTGTCGGCGGCGTACTCCATCGTCACGACGCGGTAGCCCTCCATCGCCGCCTGCAGCGCGCAGATGGGGTCGATCTCGGTCACCCACACCTGGGCCGACAGCGCCCGCAGCGCCTGGGCCGAGCCCTTCCCCACGTCGCCGTAGCCGGCCACGACCGCGACCTTGCCGGCGATCATCACGTCGGTCGCCCGCTTGATGCCGTCCACCAGCGACTCGCGGCAGCCGTACAGGTTGTCGAACTTCGACTTCGTGACGCTGTCGTTGACGTTGATGGCCGGGAACTTCAGCTCGCCGCGCTTGTGCATCTGGTACAGGCGGTGGACGCCGGTCGTCGTCTCCTCGGTGACGCCCTTCACGGCCGCGAGGCGCTCGGAGTACCAGGTCGGCTGCGCCGCGATCCGCTTCTTGATGGCGGCGAACAGGACGCGCTCCTCCTCGCTGCCGGGCTTGTCGAGGACGTGGATGTCCTTCTCGGCGCGGGCGCCGAGGTGGAGCAGCAGGGTCGCGTCGCCGCCGTCGTCGAGGATCATGTTGGTGAAGCCGCCGTCGGCCCACTCGAAGATGCGGTGGGTGTAGTCCCAGTACTCGGCGAGGGTCTCGCCCTTGTAGGCGAACACCGGGATGCCGGCGGCGGCGATGGCGGCGGCGGCGTGGTCCTGGGTGCTGAAGATGTTGCACGACGCCCAGCGGACCTCGGCCCCGAGCGCCTGCAGCGTCTCGATCAGGACGGCCGTCTGGATGGTCATGTGGAGGGAGCCGGTGACGCGGGCGCCCTTGAGCGGCTGCCGGGCCGCGTACTCCTCGCGGATGGCCATGAGGCCGGGCATCTCGGTTTCGGCGATGGCGATCTCGCGGCGGCCCCAGCCGGCGAGCGAGATGTCGGCGACGTGGAAGTCGGTGAAGGCGGCGGCCTTCGGTGCAACGGCGGTGGACACGTTCAAAGTCTCCTGACAAATGAACGGGCGCGGTTGCACGGTAGTAAGCCACCCCGGCGAGCCTGGCTAGGACGCCCGTGCGTCCTGTCGCAGCGCCCCTCGTCGGGGTAGAGGTTGGTGGTCGGCTTTAGGCAAGGCCTCGTCGGAACGGGGGCAAGCGGGTCCGGCCACGACGAGTGGCCGAAGCGGAAGCCGACCGC
>DASPHQ010000904.1:0-2926 GCA_035629595.1 Urbifossiella sp.
GGCGACGGATCAATCGGATTCGGTATCAGACCGGGTCGGCGTCGGTGCCGTTGACGTAGGCGCGGATGCGGAGGCAGGCCTCCTCCCACCACCGGCGGATCGTTCGTTCGTGATGACCGAGGAGGGTGGCGATCGCGGTGAAGGGGCGGTTGTCGTAGAAGCGGAAGAATACGACCTCCTTCAACTCCTGCGGGAGCTGGAGGACGCCTTCGTGAAACCGCTCCCACTTCTCGATGTCTCGCAGCTCCTTCTCGGCGACGGTGTCGGCGATCGGGTACCCGGACCCCGACCCGGCGCCGACCCCGACGGCCTCGAGTGACAGGGCCTGGTTCTTCAGCGCCTTGGCCTCGCGGGCCATGTCGATCAGCACGCGGGTCAGGTGGAGGTGGACGAGGACGAAGAACCCCTTCGTGTCCGTCGGGCGCATCTGCTTCAGGGTGTGGAGCAGGCGCATCCACCCGAGTTGGGTCACGTCGTCCACGTCGCCGACCTTGCGGACGTTCGGGAAGCCGCGGTACATCTTCACGGCGAGGTAGCGGAAGCGGGCCTGCGCGCGGCGGACGAGTTCGTCCGCGGCGTTCGGGTCGTTGGCACGCCACCCGTCGATGCAGCGGTTCATGTGGGTGGTGAAGAACGACAGCACGGAGTTGAGCACGGCAGCACCGGGGCGGTTGGACGTGGCGGACTGCTGGGGCATGGTAGCACCGCGCCGCGGCGTTGCCAATCACCCCGGTTCGGATTTCACACGGACGACCGTCCCGTCGGACGTGAACCGGACTGCTCCGTCGTGCCACCGTACGGGCCGGCGAACGCCCCCCGCGGCGACGCGGACCATCTCCCCCGCGAGGTTGTCCGCCGCCAGCGCCCGCACCCCAACGTAGGACGTGGTCAGCCGCGGATTAATCTCGACCGCCACGTCGCGCCCGTCGCCGAGGATCAGGTCCACGCCCACGTAGCCGCACAACCCCGGCACGCACCGGACGGCACGTTCGGCGAGCGCGACGGCGCGGGCGGCGAGTTCGGGCGGTAGAGGGAGTTCGCCGCCACGGTAGTGGAAGCGGCCGTCGTCCGAGAGGTGCTGCGCCGCCGGCAGCAGCGGCACGTTCCCAACCGGGCCGCAGAGGACCGCCACGCTAGCCGCGATTCCCGGAACGAATTCCTGAAGGATCATCGGTCCGCCGTACTCCGCGGACGCGACGGCCCGGGCCAGCTCGAACCGGTCGCGGAGGAGGTACGTCGCGGACGAGCCGCAGCCGTCGCGCGGCTTCCAAACCACGGGGAACGCCTCGCATGCCGTCGGGGGGCGGTCGGTCGTCGCCGGCGTGGGTACGCCGTGGGCGCGCCAGTGCACCGCGAGGGCGAGTTTGTCGGCCGTCAGGGTCACGACCGCGAGGTCGGGGCCGAGGAGGCGGCCGCCGGCGTCGAGCACCCACCGGCAGCGCGTCGAAAGGATGCCGTCGAACTCGGGTGCGATGACGAGCGACCAGTCGGCAGTGGCGGCGCGGGCCGCGAACGCGGCGGGCTCGTCGGGGGCGTTGTCGAGTGTGACGACCTCGCACCCCGGCAACGCCGCGAGGTCGGCGGCGACCGCGTCCCGCATGGCGCGGCCTTCGCGGTACATCGGGTCGGAACCGAGACCGCGGGCGGTGAGGTACTCGTAGACGAATACCTTCACAGCGTCGCGACCACGCGGCGGACGAGGCGCCGCAGTTTCTTCTCGGCTACGTTCGCCGTCGCTACGATCTCGGCCAGGCTGACCGGCTCCAGCGCGTCCGGCAGGCACACGTCGGTGATGACGGAGATGCCCAGGACGCGCATCTTCGCGTGGACCGCGACGATGACTTCCGGCACAGTGGACATGCCGACCACGTCCGCGCCGAGCTGCCGGAGGAACCGGTACTCGGCGCGCGTCTCCAGGTTCGGCCCCGACACCGCGACGAATACGCCCTGGTGACAAGTGATTTGTTCCTCGAGCGCCAGCTTCTTCCCCAGCGCGAGTAGATCGCGGTCGTAGGCGTGGCACATGTCGGGGAAGCGTTCGCCGAGGCGGTCGTCGTTCGGGCCGATGAGCGGGTTGTCGCCGAGCAGGTTGATGTGGTCCTCGATCAGCATCAGGTCGCCCTTGCCCCACTGCGGGTTCATCCCGCCGCAGGCGTTGCTGACGATCAGCGTCTCGCACCCGAGCGCCTTCATCACGCGCACCGGGAACGTGACCTGCTGAAGTGTCCACCCCTCGTAGAAGTGGAAGCGGCCTTCCATCGCCACGACCGGCTTCCCCTCCAGGGTGCCGCACACGAGCTGCCCCTTGTGCGTCGGGGCGGTCGAGTGCGGCATGTGCGGGATGCTCTCGTACGGCAGCACGGCCTCGGCCGCGATGTCTTCGGTGAGCTTGCCGAGGCCGGTGCCGAGGATGATCCCGGCCGCGGGGGTGCGCGGCCATTTCGCGCGCACGGCGGCGGCCGCTTCCTGAATCTGGTCGAACAGCGGCGACGGGGTCATGGCGGCTCGCGGTTGACGGCGGCGGCGGCGGGGCGGTACGGTGTCGGCCCAGCGAATCCCGGATGGTTCTATGCCGTCGTTCGGCCTCGCACACCCACGGGGGCGGTTCCCGTTCGGGCGGCTGACCGCCGCGGCGCTCGCGCGCATCGCCCGCTTCCCGTCGTACCGCGCACCGCGTGCCGCCGACCTGCACGACCCCACGACCTTCCAGCCGCCCGCGTGGGCGTCCGACGAGCCGGTGATGAGCGGACGGGCATTCATCGCCTTCGGCTCGATGCGGCCCGACGTGCGCCTCGTCGCCGTGCAGCCGTTCATGGGCGAACTCGCAGCGAGTCCGCACCTGGCGACGCTGGGGCGGCTCGACCTGACGGGTAACCGCATCGGACCCGACGGGGCGCGGGCGCTCGCAGCGTCGCCGTACCTAAGC
>DASPHQ010000905.1:0-5685 GCA_035629595.1 Urbifossiella sp.
CGCCTGACACGTCCGCCCGGTTCCGGGCTCACGCAACACCCGCTCACGCGCCTATGGGGCGCGTACCTCCGTTCATACCACCGCCGCGAGGCGAGGGTGATTGCATGGCCAACCCGCACGCCGACCTCGGCGCGCTGACCGTCTCCCGGTCCGCGGCCGCCGTGCCCGCGCTCCGACTCCCGCGCCGGTGGGTCAGCCGCGTCGCGCTCCCGCTCGCGCTCGTCGGCGGGTTCGCCGGGCTCGTCCTGTGGGCGTCGTGGGACGTGATCGCCCCGCCGGCCGACGTGAAGGTCGTGCCCGTCCGCGTGCAGACCGGCGCCGCCGAGGTGGTCGTCGGCCGCGAACTGTTCCGCGCCAACGGCTGGGTCGAACCCCTCCCGCGGCCCACCGACGTGACCGTGCAGACCGAGGGGACGTACCGCGTGGCCGAGGTGCTCGTGAACCCCGGCGACCGGGTGGAGGCGGGGAAGGAACTCGTCCGCCTCGACACCGCCCGCGCCGCCCTCGACGCGGACGCCGCCGGCAAGCGGCACGCCAAGCGGCTGGCGGCGGCGCGGGCCGTCCGGGCCGACGTGGCGAAGGCCGGCGTCGTGGCGGCCAACGCCGAGGCGGGAATCGGTTTGGCGAAGGCCGAGGGGGAGGCCGACGCCACCGCCGCCGCGGCCGACGCGGCGAAGGCCGGCGTCGCGGTGAAGGCGGCCGAGTTGACCGCGGAGGTCGAGGACGAGCTGTGGCGGTCGAAGGCCGCGGGGTCGGACGTGCGGCTCCGGCAGGCCCGGCAGGCGGTCGAGCTGGCGAAGGCCGAGCGCGCCGCCGCCGCCGCCCGACTGGCGAAGGCGAAAACGGGAGCCACCGTGCGCGTGAAGCAGGCCGAACTCGCGCTTGCTGCTGCCGAGGCCGACCGGGCGAGCCTTGCCGCCCGCGCCGACGAGGCCGACCAGGACGCCGCCGACGCCGCGGTCGAGGTGCGGCGGGCCGAGCTCGAACTGGCGCGGGCGAAGGTCGTCGCCCCGTTCGCCGGCGTGGTGATGGGCCTGCACGTCCGCCCGGGGCGGCTCGTCGGCGGGAAGGACGCGCTCGCCGAGAGCAAGGGGGCGGTCGCCACGCTCTACGACCCGGCGCGGCTGCAGGTGCGCGTCGAGGTGCCGGTGGCGAAGTTCGCGCTGGTGCGCCGCGGCGGGCCGGCCGAGGTCGAGGTCGAGGACGTGCTGCCGGGGCGGAAGCTCGCCGCCACCGTCGCCTACGACTCGCACCTGGCGAACAGCAGCCGCAACAGCGTGCCGGTCACTGTCGAGCTGACCGGCGTGCCGCCGGCGGAGCTGCGGCCCGACATGATCGCCGCCGTCCGCTTCCTCGCCCCGCCGGCGTCGGGCTCGACGACGACGGAAACCGCGCGCCGCCTCGTCGTCCCGCGTCGCCTCCTCGTCGCCGACGGCGGGGAGACGCGGGTGTGGGTGCTCGACCCGGTCGCCGGGCGGGCCGACCTGCGGGCGGTGGAACTGGCGCCGGGCGACGGCGAGACGGCCGTGGTGGTCGGCGGGCTGAACCCGACCGACAAGCTGATCGCCACCGGCCGCGAGGGGTTGCGCCAGGGCGCCCGGGTCCGCGTCGTCGGGGAGGACCGCTGATGCCGCTGGTCGAGATCGAACGGCTGTCGAAGGTGTACCGGAAGGGGAGCCAGGAGGTGCCCGTCCTCCGCGACCTCGACCTGACCGTGGACGCCGGCGAGTTCGTCGCCCTGATGGGGCCGTCGGGTTCAGGCAAGACGACGCTGCTGAACCTCATCGCCGGCATCGACCGGCCGACGACAGGCGTCATCCGCGTCGGCGGCGACGACCTGGCGAAGCTGTCGCGCACGAAGCTGGCGGCGTGGCGGGCGCGGCACGTCGGCTACATCTTCCAGCTCTACAACCTGATCCCGGTGCTGACCGCGTTCGAGAACGTCGAGCTGCCGCTGCTGCTGCTGCCGCTGTCGCGCGGCGAGCGGCGGAAGCGCGTCGAGGTGGTGCTGGACGCGGTCGGCCTGCTGGACCGCCACGACCACTACCCGCGCCAGCTCTCCGGCGGGCAGGAGCAGCGCGTCGCCATTGCGCGGGCGGTGGTCGGCGACCCGACCATCCTCGTCGCCGACGAGCCGACCGGCGACCTCGACGCCGACACCGCCGACGCCACGCTGGCGCTGCTGAAGCGGCTGAACGACGAGATGGGGAAGACGCTGGTGATGGTGACGCACGACCCGCACGCGGCCGCGGCCGCGAAGCGGCTCGTGCGGCTCGAAAAGGGGGCGCTGGTGGCCGGCGAGCCGACCGCCGTGAGGCGGCGGGTGGCCGGAGGCCGGTAGCCGCGGGCTTCAGCCCGCGCCCACCTGCGGCGGAGCCCCAGGGAGCCACGCCCCCGTAACACCGCCGACGTGGGCGCGGGCTGAAGCCCGCGGCTACCGGCCCCGAGCCGAAGCCCCGAGCCAGGAACCAACCGACCGCCATGCTGAAGTTCCTCCCCTACGTCCGCAAGAATGTGCTCGGCCACCGCGTCCGCAGCGCGATGACCGTCGCCGGCACGACGCTTTTGCTGTTCCTGTTCCTGTTCGTGACCGCCATCCAGGGCGGCCTCGACCGCGTCCTGAGCGCCCGCGACGACCGGCTCATCGTGTTCCAGGCGTACCGCTTCTGCCCCAGCTCCAGCCAGCTCCCCGTCTTCTACGCCGACGCGATCCGAGGCGTGCCGGGGGTGAAGTCGGTGCTGCCGGTCAAGGTGGTGGTGAACAACTGCCGGGCGAGCCTCGACACGGTCGTGTTCCACGGCGTCGACCCGAAGCTGCTGCCCGCCGTGCGGCCGAACCTGGCGCTGGTCGCCGGCGACTGGCCGGCGTTCCAGGCCCGCACCGACGCGGCGCTGGTCGGCCGGCGGATCGCCGAGCGGCGCGGGCTGCGGCCGGGCCAGTCGTTCACCGTCGCCGGCGTCACCGTGCAGGTGGCAGGGGTGTTCGCGTCGGACGGCACGGGCGAGGAGAACGTGATCTATACGCACCTGAACCTCCTGTCGAACCCGGCAGCGCACCACGCCTACCACGCCACGCTGTTCGAGGTGCAGGTGGACGTCCCCGGGCAGGCCCAGGCGGTCGCGGCCGCGATCGACGCGCGGGTGAAGGAGAAGTACGAGGTGCCGACGGAGACGAAGCCGCAGAAGGCGCACTACGCCGCGGCGCTGGCCGACCTCCTCGACCTGATCGGCATGACGCGGTGGCTCGGGTTCGTGTGCGTCGGCGTGGTCGTGGTGCTGGTGGCGAACTCGGTGGTGATGTCGGCGCAGGACCGGGTGCGGGAGCACGCCGTGTTGCAGACGCTCGGCTTCTCGGGGCCGCGGGTATTCTCGCTCATGCTCGCCGAGAGCTGCCTCATTAGTTTGGCGGGGGGCGTGCTCGGCACGGCCGCGTGCGTGGCGTTCCTGCTGTGGCGACCGATGACGCTCTCGACCGAGGGCGCGAGCATCGACTTCGTGGCGACGCCGGGGCTGGTGGGGTCGGGGCTGCTGCTGTCGCTGGCCGTCGGGTTCGTCGCCGGGGCGGTCCCGGCGTGGCAGGCCGGGCGGGCGGAGATCGTGTCCTCGTTGCGGTAGTGGCTCGGGTCTTGAGCCCGGAGGGCGACGGCGTGTAGCCCCGGGTGCAACCCGGGGCGGGCGATGGTGTGGTTCGAGGTGTCATGCGGCGCGAACTCCGCCGCAGGCCGCCCCGGGTTGCACCCGGGGCTACACGCCGTCGCCCTCCGGGCTCAGGCCCCGAGCCGAGAACCGGCTTCCGCCGTAGGTGACACAGACATGCGACTGCTCCCCTGGGGCTACGGCGTGCGCAACCTCGGCCGGCGGCCGGCGCGGACGGCGCTGACCGCGCTCGGCCTCGGCCTCGTCGTGTTCCTGCTGCTCGTCGTGCTCGGGTTCGTCCGCGGCCTCGAACGCAGCCTGGAGCAGAGCGGCGACCCGGAGGTGGTGCTGCTCCACAACGCCAACGCCGCCGAGAACCTGGAGAATTCGTCGATCGCCGACGAGGTGCCGGCGCTGGCGCGCACCGAGTTCGCGGCGCATCTGGTGAAGTACGGCGAGACCGCCGCGGTTTCCCCGGAGCTGACCATCGCCGGCCGCGTGCAGGTGGGCGACGCGCACACGATGGCCGTGTTCCGCGGCGTGGACCTCGACCGGGTGTTCCTCGTCCGCCGGCAGGTGGCCCTGATCGACGGCACGCTCCCCGGCCCCGGCGAGGTGCTCGTCGGCCGGCTGGCCCCGGCGAAGCTCGGCGTCGAGCCGGGTGACGTGGCCGTCGGCCGGTCGATCGCCATCGAGGGGAAGCCGTGGCGGGTGAGCGGCCGGTTCGCCGCGCCGGGGACGCTCCTCGAAGCGGAGGTGTGGTGCCGGCTCGACGACCTGAAGGCGGCGATGCGGCGGCCGAACGACGTGAGCGTGGTGGCGATGCGCTTCGACCCGGCCGGCGACCCAGCGAAGCAGATGGGGTACGTCGAGTACTTCTGCCGCAACCGCCGCCCCGACCTGGAATTGTCGGGGAGCCGCGAGTCGGAGTACTACTCGTTCCTCGCCAGGCACTACGCCCCGATGCGGGCGCTGGCGTGGCTGCTGGTCGGGCTGGTGGCGGCGGCCGGCGCGTGCGGCGCGGCCAACACCATGTACGCGGCGGTGTCCGGGCGGGTGAGGGAGTTCGCGGCGCTGCAGGCCGTCGGCTTTCCCCGGCGGGCCATCGCGCTGAGCCTGCTGCAGGAGTCGGTGATCCTCGCGGCGGCCGCGACGCTCGCGGCGGCGGGGCTGGCGCTCGTGCTGGCGCACGGGGTGGCGGTGCGGTTCACGATGGGGGCGTTCGCGCTCCAGATCGACCGCACGGCGCTGCTCGTCGGGTGCGCGGCCGGGCTCGGGCTGGGCGTGTTCGGGGCCGTGCCCCCGGCGGTGCGGGCGTTCCGCCTGCCGATCCCCGACGCGCTCAAGGCGACGTGACTTCATTCCTTCCGAGGTGTCCCATGACGACGCGACTGTCCCTCATCGCCGCCCTCCTCGTCGCCGCGGTCGGGTGCGGTCAGCCCGCGCCGCGGCCGGACCCGGAGCCGGCGCCGGCCCCAGCGGCCGCGTCGGGCGACGCCGCGAAGCTGGAGCCGCTGGTGCTAGCAGAGAAGCCGGCGAACCCGATCACGGTGAACGAGGCGCTGACGAAGAAGGCGGGCGAGAGGGTGGTGGTGACCGGGCAGGTGCCGGGCGAGAAGGTGAAGCCGTACAACGCGGCGCTGGCGACGTTCGTGATGCTGTCGCACGCGGACCTGGCGAAGGACGAGATCAAGGACGAGTTCGACTGCGACCACGCGGCGACGTGCCCGACGTGCAAGGGGATCCTGAACGAGCACGGGGTGCGGGTGGAGCTGGTGGACGCGAAGGGGGCGCCGGTGGCGGCGACGCTTGAAGGGTTCCGCGGGCTGAAGCCGGGGAGCACGATCACCGTCGAGGGCGAGGTGCGGCGCGAGGGGAAGGACAAGAAGCTGGTGCGCGTGGTCGCCACGCGGTTCTACCCGGGCTGACGGCCGGCTCTGGTTCTCATCGTGGGTGGTTCGCCCCCTCACCCCGCGTGCTTCGCCGCGACCCTCTCCCCCGGGGGGAGAGGGTGGGTGTGGTTCGGCCCATCACGGGCGGGCATCGGGT
>DASPHQ010000906.1:0-3158 GCA_035629595.1 Urbifossiella sp.
CGCCGCCAACGGGATGAGGACGAGGAGGCTCAGGTACGTCACCGTGTACCCGAGCGACAGCCCGAACCCCGGCAGCGCCCGCCGGCTGACCCGACTCATGCCGCGTCCCCACGACACGCGCCCGCCTGCCCGCCGACGACTTCCCGGAACTCGCGCCACAGCGCCAGCTCCAGGTCGGCGAACGGGCCGGCGATGCCGTGCCGCAGCGCCACCTCGTAGGCGCGGCGCGCCAGGTCGGCGGCGAACGCTTCGGCGGCGGGTGTGAGGACTCGGTCGGCGGTCGGGGCGCGTCGGGCGGCCACCACGGGGGATCCTTGCGGGGCGAAGGGGTCACTTCTTCCCGGCGTACATCCGATCGAACTCCGCGCCGGGGGCGAAGAACGTCGTGAGCACCTCGTCCCAGGTGCCCGTGGGGACCAGCGAGGTCGCCGGCCGCAGGTCCATGTCCGGAAACCGGTCACGGTGTCGGAGGGCCACCTTCTCGTCGGTCGGCCGGTGGTGGTGCTTGGCGATGATCTCTTGCGCCGGCTCGGTGTACAGGAAGCGCAGGTACGCCTCGGCCGTCGCCCGGGTGCCGCGGCGGTCGGCGGTGCGGGCCACCACCGCGACGTGCGGCTCGGCCAGCACACTCAGCGGTTTGCTTCCCGCACCCGCGACTGGGTAGACGATTTCGAGATCGCCGCCGGACTCCTCGACTTCGAGCTTGGCTTCGTTCTCCCAGGTCAGGTGAACGTCGCCGCGGCGGGCCTTCACGAACGTCAGCGTCGCGGCGCGGGCGGCGCTGTCGAGGCCGGGCGTCCGGTTGTACACGCCCCGGGTGAACTCGCGGGCCTGCTCCGTGCTGCCACCGGTCCAAATCACCGAGCCCCACAGGGCCAGGAAGCTCCACTTGCCATTGCCGGAGGTTCGCGGGTCCGGCGTCACCGCCGACACGTCCGGCCGCCCCAGGTCGGCCCAGCCGTGGATGTCCTTCGGGTTCCCTTTGCGCACCACGAACACGATGGTGGACACGTACGGCAGCGACCGGTTCGGCAGTTTCTGCTCCCACCCCGCTTCCAACAGCCCCGCCTTGCGCACGAGGTCGGTGTCGGGGAACATCGCCAGCGTCAGAACGTCCGCCTCCAGCCCCTTCGTGACGAGCTGGGCTTGGCTCGCCGACCCGCCGTGAGACATGCGGACGTGTGCCGTCACACCCTTCGTTTCCGCGTAGTCCCGGACGAACGCGGCGTTCATCTCGGCCCACAATTCCCGCGTCGGGTCGCAGGCGACGTTCAGCAAGTCAGTGGATTCGCGGAAGCCCGACGACACCACCCACGCCGCCGCCGCAACGAGGTACGCACCGCCGGCGACGAGGAGGAGTTTCGTCCACACGGGAGCCGCGTCCTCCGATAGTTCACCATTCGCGTCGCGGAAGTAGTGTATGCTGTCGGCTCAGCGAATCAACGGGGTGAAACGAAAAGCCCGGGGACGGCTGTCCCCGGGCTTTCGTGGATCGCACAACCCTCAAACCAGCTCGGGCATCGGCACGCCGTCGGCGAGGTGCTGCGGCCGGCCGGTCGGGTCGTTGACCATGTGCGTCATCGGGTTCAGGCCGAGGTTGTGGTACAGCGTGGCGAACACCTCGCCGAACGTCGTCGGCCGGGCGGTGGCGAACTCGCCGAGGCGGTTCGTCGCGCCGATCACCTGCCCCGTCTTCATGCCGCCGCCGGCGAGGATGGCGCAGCTGACCTGCGGCCAGTGGTCGCGGCCGCCGCCGCCGTTGATCTTCGGCGTCCGCCCGAACTCGCCCCAGGCGATCACGGTCACGTCGTCGAGCATGCCGCGGACGGACAGGTCGTCCACGAGCGCCGTCAGGCACTGGTCGAGCTTGGCGCCGTGGTCGCGGACGAGGTCGAAGTTCTTGCCGTGACTGTCCCACCGGCCGTAGCTGAGCGTGACCACCCGCACCCCGGCCTCGACGAGCCGGCGGGCCATCAGCAACTGCTCGTTCACCGTCGGGGCGCCGTCGAACTGGAACTGGTACGGCTTGCCGTCGCCGTAGCGCGCCCGCAGCAGGGGGCTCTCCTTCGACACGTCGAGCGCGTCCACGAGCTTGCTGGACAGGAGCACGTCCATCGCGCGGGTGGTGTGAAGGTCGGCGGTCCGCAGCGCCCCGTCGCGTTCCAGGCCGCCGCGGAGCTGGTCGAAGCTGGTGAGGAGTTCCTTGCGGCTCGGCAGCTGGTCGCGGTTGCTGCTGTTGAGCACCATGTTCGCCAGGTCCGCGCCGCGCGGCTTGAACGCCCCGTAGGCGGTGCCGAGGAAGCCGCTCCGGCCGGGGTCGCTCCACGGGCCGTGCTGCGTCGTCTCGGCGAGGCCGACGAACGGCGGCACCGACGGATCGACACACCCCTGCAGCCGGGCGGCGACGCTGCCGATGCCGGGCCGGCCGCCCATCGGGGCGAGCGACTCCTGCCGGTAGCCGGTCGTGGCCTGGAAGGCGTCGTGGCCGCCGCCGGCGCCGACGATGCTGCGGATGAAGGCGAACTTGTCGGCCATCGCGGCGATGCGCGGGAACGTCTCGCCGATCTGGATCCCGGTGACCTTCGTGCTGATCGGCCGGAACTCGCCGCGGACCTCGGCGGGGGCGTCGGGCTTCAGGTCCCACATGTCCTGGTGGGGTGGGCCGCCGCCGAGGAAAATGTTGATGACGGCCTTGTGGCCGGTCCGCGGCAACCCGCCGTTCTGGGCGGCTTCGGCTCGGAGGAGGTCGGCTTGCGTCAGGGCGGTAGCGCCGAACGCGAAGGTGCCGGCGCGGAGGAAGCTGCGGCGGGAGACGCCGTCGCAGAACCGGGTGCGGCCGAGGGGGATGTTCAGCATCGCGGGCGGCCCCGTGCGGGGAAGGGGTGGGAGGCGGTCGGCCGGCGGGCGGTCGGAGCGTGTTGCTCCGACCGTGATGAAAGCTTACATCGGCATTCCGCGGCCAGCAATACAAAACCGGCCAAAACGGGTCCAGGAGAGATCGTGCGCTCGACCCGTGCAGCCGGGAATGGTTCGGAGTCATTCGCAGGAACGGCTACCGGGTTCCGCCGGCTTCTGCCACGGGAGGTGAAACAGGTACTCGCCGTAGCGCTCCTTCGTGCTGCCGGCGTCCTCCCAGCCGTAGCGGTAGGTGCCAACGT
>DASPHQ010000907.1:0-2045 GCA_035629595.1 Urbifossiella sp.
CGGCGTACCCGGGGGAAGAGCCGTTCACGCCTGCTGCGGCGGAGGCGGGGCCGGGCCTCCTGCCGCCGCCCGGCGAGTACCGCTTCCTCCCGTGGATTTGGTGACCGCTAACGAGTCTCGCGCAGAAGCCGGACGTACGCCCGCATCCAGGCCGGGTTGTCGTGCCAGGTGCGGGCGGTGACGAGGTTGCCGCTCACGACCACCTCGCGGTCCACGTACGTGCCGCCCGAGAACTCCGCGTCGAACTTGCACTTCGCCACCGTCGTCACCTCCCGGCCGCGGATCACGTCGGCCGCGGCGATGATCTCGACGCCGTGACACACGCTCGCCACCGGCTTGTTCGCCGCGAAGAACGCCTTCGTCAGCTTCAACAGGTCGGCGTCGTAGCGGAGGTATTCGGGCGCCCGGCCGCCGCTGATGACCAACCCCGCGTACGCGGCCGGGTCCACGTCGCGGAAGGCGATGTCGGCGGCGAGGTGGTAGCCGGGCCGCTCCTCGGTGATGTCCCAGCCCGGCGGCCGCTCGTGCAGTACCAGATGGTACAGCCGCTTCTCCGGCCCCGCGACGTGGACGGTGTACCCCTCCTCCTGCAACCGGTGGAGCGGGTAGAACGTGTCGAGAACCTCGGCGGCGTCGCCGATCACGAGCAGGATTTGCGGCACGAAGAATCTCCCGGGGGTGATCCCGAGATTCTACGCGCCGGTCACCCTGTCATCTGCCCGCGGAAGAGGCCGCCCTTCTGACCGGTCACGGTGAGGAGCATCTGCCGCTTCACCCACGGCACCCGCGGCAGCAGTGGGAGGACGATGTCGCGGCCCCAGCCGAGCACCGGCCAGTCGGACTGGAAGAAGGGCGACAGCAGGTACGTGACGACGGAGTAGTAGCGAAGGTACTCGCGCTGCCTGCGGGTGAAGGCGTGGAACGCCGCCGCCGGCGACGGGTGCATCCGCAGGCACTCGGCGAGGCGCCAGGCGTCCACGAGTGCGAGGTTGATCCCCTGGCCGAGGTGCGGGCTCATGGCGTGGGCGGCGTCGCCGATGAGGATGACGCGGTCGTCGTGCCGACGGCGCACCCACACGTGCTGGTAGCCCGTGAACAGCAGTTGCTCCATGTCGTGAAGGAAGTCGAGGAGTTCGCCGGCCTCGGGCGCGAACGACCGGATTTCCGCCTTCAGCGGCTCCAATCCGCGTTTCCTCACCACCTCGAAGTCGCGGACCGGCAGCCCCCAGTACATCGAGCAGAGGCCGTCGCCGAGGGGCAGGAGGCCGAGCATCTGCCGACACCCGCGGACCACTTGCAGCAGCTTCCCGCGCACCGTCGTCGACGGGCCGGTCACCCACAGCGTGCCGTGTGCGTAGCGGTGGACGCGGGCGCGGAAGCCGAACACCTGGCGCAGCCGCGACCGCGAGCCGTCCGCGACCACCACCAGGTCGAACGGCCCGTGCCGCACGCCGCTCCGGTCGCGGACGTACTCGCCGTCGCGCTCGCGCTCCCGCGTGGTGACTTCGCACGCCACCCGCACGTCGATGGGCTGCGTGGCGACGAGGCGGTACAGCGTGCCGAACAGGACGCCGCGGTGGACGCCGTAGGCCCGGCAGTTCGGTTCCAGCTCCGGGTAACGGGTGCGGATCAGCGTGCCGCCGGAGACGTGGCGGGCGTGCAGCTCCTTCAACTCCGCGGCGTGGGTGAGCACGTCGTCGAGCACGCCGAGGCGCCGCAACACCTCCTGACCCGAACACTGGAGCAGTACGCCCGCGCCGATCGGCCCGGGGTCGGGAGCCTGTTCGAGGAGCGTGACGCGGTGTCCGTCGCGCGCCAGCAGGTAAGCGGTAGCGGCCCCGGCGACCCCGGCCCCAACGACAGCAACGCGATACGGACCAGACACGGGCGACTCCGATCCCACGCGGTGATACGATGCCCAAGCCTACCCGAGGGCCGGTGCCGATGCGAACGCCGACCGCCGGAATCGTGCTGTGTGGCGGCCGGTCGTCGCGGATGGGCCGGCCGAAGTGCTGGCTCCCGGTCGGCGGCGAACCGATGCTCCT
>DASPHQ010000908.1:0-3832 GCA_035629595.1 Urbifossiella sp.
GTTGAACGACACGCCGGTCCCGGTGGCCCGGACGCGGGTCGGAAACAGCTCGGGGAGGAACAGCGGCAGCCACCCGAAGTAGGTGATGCCGACGAACCCGAGCACGAACGCCGCGAACTGGAAGTGCGGGTGGAGCGGGTCGAGCTGTGAGAAGATGTAGGTGCTGACGGCGAACGCCCCGAGGCTGATGAGGAAGTAGCTCGGCCGGCGGCCGACTGCGCCGGCGATGACCCCGCCGAGCAGGCTCCCGAGCACCGCCCCGCCGGACCGGGTGATCTGCGTTTGCGCCTTCGTGCGCGGGTCGGCCGGCGGCTTCGCCGTTCCGGGCGTCGCCGCGTGTTGAACGACGTCGGACCACGGCACCAGCCAGTTCGCGTTCGCCGCCGACCCGACCACCGGGATCGCCCCGAGCAGCACGCCGAGCGCCGTCCGGGACAGCAGCGGCGGCCGCAGCACCTCCGACACCGGCGCCCGGGTCGCCGGTGCGGCGCGGCTCGCCAGCCAGCGCGGGGACTCCGACACGGCGAGGAGGATGACGACGCCGAGGACGGCCGGCGCCGCCCCGACGAGGAACGCCCACCGCCACGCGTCCTGGGTAATCGGCACGTAGTACGCGATGACCCCGAGGAGCACGAACCCGACGTTCGCCGCCGCGCCGAGGAGCCCGGCGGTGACCGGGCGGGAGCCGTCCGGCCAGGCCTCGGCGACGAGAGCGACAGCGTTCGGCCACACGCCGCCGACCCCGAGGCAGGCGAGGAAGCGCAGGGCGAGCATCCCTTCGGCCGACGTACACTCGTGGCACGCGAGGGTGACCACCGAGTAGCAGAGGACGCTCGCGGCCATCGCCCGGGTGCGGCCGGCCCGGTCGCCGAGCGCCCCGAATATCCACCCCCCGGCCGCGGCCCCGAACAGGAACGCCGCCTGATACCAGGCGAACCAGCGCGTGACGGCGGCTTCAGGCGTGTCCGATCCGAGCAACTCCAGCGTCATCTGCCGGTGGACCAGGACGAACAGGGAGATTTCCATCCCGGCGAACAGCCACGCCAGGAACGCCGCCGCCAGCACCCCGGCCCGCTGGCGCCGGGAGAGGGCGAGTGCCGGTGCCGGGGTCGTGTCAGCGGCCATTCGGACCCCAGTGCGGCCACATCGCCGCGCTGCCGGGGGTGCAAGCGGTGATGCGCCGTTCGGTGCGGTCGCCGAGGTTCATCACGTACAGGTTCCGCGCCCCGCCGCGCAGCGAGCCGTACGCGAGCCACCGGCCGCACGGCGACGGCTGCGGGTGGTAGTGGAGCGAGCCGGCCGGCGTGTCGGTCAGCCGGACCGACTTGCCGTCGAGCGTCACCCGGAACAGTTCGACACTGGTGCCGACCTTCGCGGTGTAATACACCCCCGCCCCGTCGGCCGCCCACGCCGCCACGTCACTGCTGCCGCCGTGGAAGTCGGGCACGTCGAGGAATTCGACAACGCCCTTGTACCCGTTGCGGTCGGCCAGCTTTCGCAGCCCGGTGCCGTCCGGCCGGACGACGTGCGGGTGGCAGTCGTAGTGCTCGCCGCTCACGAACAGGAGCCACGCCCCGTCCGGCGACCACGTCGGCGCGAAGTCGAACGGGTGGCCGGTCTTGACGTGGCGCTTGTTCGAGCCATCCGCGGCGGAGACGGTGAGCTGGTAGTTCTCGTGGTAGCAGAGGTGCTTGCCGTCCGGCGAGGCGCTGTACCCGTAGGCAAACCCGCCGCCGGTCGCGGACACGTCGCGCTTGTTCCGCCCGTCGAGGTCCATGACGAACGGGCGGGACACGCCCTTGATGAGCGGCGTGAAGCCGAGCCCCTTCCCGCCGGGGAGGAAGAACAGCCCGCCGTTGTAGTGGCTGACGCGCTCCACCGCGGTCACGTTCACGACCTTCCCGGTGGCGAGGTCGAGCAGGCACGAGTCGAGCTTCCACTTCCCCTCGCCCATTCGGAAGCGCTTGTTCTCCTCCTCCCACTTCGCATTCTCGGGTGACTGCCAGCCGACGCCGATCACCGCGACCTTGCCGTCCGGCGACCAGCCGGCGAACTGCGTCCAGGTGTCCGTTTCCTTTGTCAGGTCGTCGGCGAGCGTGCGGCGGCCGGTGCCGTCGGCGCGCACGACCGCCGCCCGCATGGTGCGGACGTTCGCGTGCCGGCCGCCGGGCAGGTTGGTGCGGAGCTCGGTGTAGCCGACGAGCGGGACCGCGGCGGCCGGGCCCGGGTCGGCCGCGACCGTGGGGTGGGGAACGAGAACCGCGAGCAGAAGCGCGGGCCAGCGGATCACGAGCCTGAAACGCATGGCGGGCTCTCGGTCGGGGCCGGCAAACCACACCCAGGTCGGGCGTCACGCCAGGATCGGGCGGATCACCTCGCCGCTCACGTCGGTCAGGCGGAAGTCGCGGCCGCTGTGGCGGTACGTCAGCTTCTCGTGGTCCAGGCCCATCAGGTGAAGGATCGTCGCGTGCAGGTCGTGGACGCTCACCCGCCCGTCCACCGCGCGGAAGCCGAACTCGTCCGTCGCCCCGTGGGCGATGCCGCCCTTCACCCCGCCGCCGGCGAGGCAGAGCGTGAACCCGTAGTGGTTGTGGTCGCGGCCGTCGCCGGCCTCGCTCACCGGCGTGCGGCCGAACTCGCCGCCCCACAGCACCAGCGTCTCGTCGAGCAGGCCGCGCTGCTTCAGGTCGCGGAGCAGCGCCGCCACCGGGCGGTCGATCTCGCCGCACTTCTTCGCCAGCTCGGTGTTGATCCGCGCGTGGTGGTCCCAGCCGCCGTTCGACACCTGCACCACCCGCACCCCGCGCTCGACCAGCCGGCGCGCCAGCAGGCAGGCGGTGGCGAACTCGCCGGGGCCGTACATCTCGCGCACCTTTGCCGGCTCGCGGCGGGCGTCGAACGCGTCGCCGGCCGCGGCCTGCATGCGGAACGCCGTCTCCATCGCCCGCACCCGCGCTTCGAGCTGCGGGTCGTGGCCGTTGTCGGCGGCGTGGGCGCGGTTGAGCGCCTGAATCGCGTCGAGCTGGCGGCGCTGGCGCTCGGGCGTCAGGTCGGGGTTGCGAAGGTGGCGGATCATCCGCTCCGGGTCGGGCGACTGCGTGCTCACCCGCGTGGCCTGGAACTCGCCGGGGAGGTAGCCGGTGCGCTCGAAGCCGGCCTGTCCGAAGCCGTTGCCGAACGATACGAACCCGGGGAGGTCGTCGGTCTCGGCGCCGAGGCCGTAGCTGGCCCACGCCCCGATGCCGGGGTGGACCGCGTCGGTGCGGCCGGTGGCGAGGAAGTTCGCCGCCGGCGAGTGGTTCGGGTTGATGGCGTGGACGGCCCGCAGCACGCACAGGTCGTCGGCGCAGGCACGCATGTTCGGGAGGAGGTCGCTGACCGGCAGCCCGCTGCGGCCGCCGGGGCGGAACGCGAACGGCGACGGCATCAGCCCGTTCGTGACTCGCTCGGTGCGCAGGTCGGCGCTGGGCGGTCGCTGGCCGGTGTGGCGGGCGATTTCGGGCTTGGGGTCGAACGTGTCGAGGTGGCTCGGCCCGCCGGCCATGAACAGGACGATGAGCCGCTTCGCCCGCGGGCGGAAGTGCGGCACCCGCGGCGCGGCGACGGCGGCGGAACTGCCGAGGAAGCTCGACAGCCCGAGGAGGCCGACGCTGCCGCCGAACTGGCGGAGGGCGGCGCGGCGGGTGACGGCCGTCGGGGTCATGCGGGGACCGTTCTGTGTGGGGCCGGTTTCCAACCGGCCGGCTCGGGGCTTCTCGGCTCGGGGCTTCTCGGCTCGGGGCTTCTCGGCTCGGGGCTTCTCGGCTCGGGGCTTCTCGGCTCGGGGCTTCTC
>DASPHQ010000909.1:0-13949 GCA_035629595.1 Urbifossiella sp.
GACGGTGTGGGACGTGGCGACCGGGCGGGTGCTCGGCCCGACCCGGCCGGGGCACGAGGCGTTTATCACGCAGGCGGCGTTCACCCCCGACGGCACGCTGGTCACCGCCTCGGACGACCACACGGTGCGGACGTGGGACGCGGCCGGTAAGCCCGGCAGGGTGATGACGGCCGGCGCCTGGGTGCGGGGGATGGACGTGTCGCCGGACGGCACGCTCGTCGCCGGGTCGTCGCTGCGGAACGAGCTGCGGGTGTGGGAGGTGGCGACCGGCCGGGAGCGGTTCAAGCTCCTCGGTCACGGCGACACCGGCGGCGCCCGGGTGGTGCGGTTCACCCCCGACGGCCGGCGGCTGGTGTCGTGGGGCGACCGGGACGAGACCGTGCGCACCTGGGACACGCGGACCGGCCGCCTCCTCGCCGAGCACACCACCCGCCCGGCGGACGTGAAGCACGACCCGGACGACCCGTTCGGGGAGCACCGGCGCCTCCTGGGCTCGACCCACCCCGACGTCAGCCCGGACGGGGCCGCGCTGGCGATCAACACGGGGAAGGCGGTCCGGCTCATCGACACGACGACCGGCGAGACGACGCGGACGCTCGATACCGCCGGCACGGGCTGGACGGAGCGGGTGGCGTACTCGCCGGACGGGAAGCGGCTCGCCGTCGCCGTCCGCCTCCCCTCGACCGAGACGCGCCTCCCGGACGGGCGGCTCCGCTCCTCGGGGTCGAAGGACTTCGGCCTGTCGCTGTGGGACGTCGGCAGCGGGAAGCGGCTGTGGACGGCCAGCGCGCCCGGCTGGGTTCCCGCTGCCATCGCCTTCACGCCGGACGGCACGAAGCTGGCGACGACCGGGGTCGACGACCCGCCGACGGCCGTCCACTTCTGGGACTCCGCCACCGGGGCCGCCGCCGGGCGGGTGTCGATCCCGCTGCGCGGCGGCGCGCTCGCGTTCGACCGCGCCGGCCGCCGCCTGGCGGTCGGCCTCCACGACACCACCGCCGTCGTGTTCGACCTCGCCACCGCCCTCACCCCGCCGGGAGGCCAGCCGTGACGCCCGTTCTCGTGCTCGCCCTGGTCGCCGCCCAGCCCGCGCCGCGGCCGGCCGGGCTCGCCGCCGACCTCGCAACGCCCGTCCGCCTCACCGCCGGCGGGAAGCCGATCGACGTGGAGCGCAGCGGCCACGCCGCCCCGTGCGTCGCCGACCTCGACGGCGACGGCCGCCCCGACCTGCTCGTCGGCCAGTTCGCCGGCGGCAAGCTGCGCGTCTACCGGAACGCCGCCAAGGCCGGCCCGCCGCGGCTCGACGGGTACGACTGGTTCACCGCCAGCGGCGCCCCCGGCACCGTCCCGAACGGGTGCCGCACCGGCTTCGCGCCCACCGTCGCCGACCTCGACGGCGACGGCAAGGCGGACGTGGCGTCGGGGTCGCGGCCCGGCCACGTGTACCTGTTCCGGCGCACCGCGGACGGGTTCGCCGGCGGCGAGCGCGCCGTCCACGCGGACGGCGCCGAGGTGAACGTGGGCGTCGAGACGGTGGTCAGCGCGGCCGACTGGGACGGCGACGGCAAGGCCGACCTGATCGTCGGCGAGTTGCAGGGGCAGGTGTTCGTGCTGCGGAACGTCGGCGCGCCGGGCCGGCCGGCGTTCGCGCAACCCCAGCGCATCACCGCCGCCGGCCTGCCGGTGGAGGCGGAGGGCGGCATCGCCGCGCCGTGCGTCGCCGACTGGGACGGCGACGGCCGCCCCGACCTGGTCCTCGGCGACGGCGACGGCCGCGTGGTGTGGTTCCGCAACGAGGCGCGGGCGGGCGAGCCGCGGCTGGCGCCGGCGCGGGTGCTGATCCCGCCGAGCCCGGCCGCGGCCCGCGGGGTGGGGCGGCGCGAGCCCGGCGACTGGGGCGAGCGCGTCAAGCCGTGCGTGTTCGACTGGGACGGCGACGGCCGCCCGGACCTGCTCGTCGGCGACATGGGCGGGTGGTTCGAGGGGAAGCCGCGGATGACGGCCGCCGAGGCCGCCGAGGAGCGTGAGGCGGTCGACCGCCTCCCCGCGGCGCGGGCCGAGTGGGCGGCGGCGAACCGCGACTTCACCGCGGCGCTGGACGCCGACCCGGCCGCCCCCCGCGCCGCCGAGCTGCGCCGCACCGTGGGCCGGCTGCGCGACGAGATCGCCGGCCTCGAAGCCGTCCGCGACCGCTACCGGGTCCAGTCGATGACGCACGGGCACGTGTGGCTGTTCCGCCGCCAGCCGGCCGAAGGGGGCACCCGATGAGCCGTTCCGTCGCACTGCTCCTGGCTGCGCTGGCGTGGGCCGTGGCGGCACCCGCCGACGAGCCGCCGGACCGCCCGCCGGTCCGCGCGCTGGCCTTCTCCCCGGACGGGGCGCGACTCTTCGCCGCGACCGGCAGCAAGGACCGCGCCGGGGCGGTGGTCGCGTGGGACGTGGCGGGCCGCAAGCGGCTGTGGTCGGTGCCGCGCGCCGCGGGGCCGGCGTCGCTGTCGGTCGCGCCCGACGGCGCGGTCGTGGCCGCGACCGACGGCCGCCCGGCGGTCCGACTCCTCGCCGCGGCGACCGGGACGGCGGCGGGCGAGATCGGCCCGCACGCGCCGGTCGTTCGCGCGGCGGCGTTCCTCCCCGGGACCGGCCTCCTCGCCACCGCCGCGGACGGCGACGTGCTCGTCTGGGACGTGAAGGCCCGCGCCGTGAGGGGGACGTTGAAGGGGCACCCGAAGGAGGTGCGAGGGCTGGTCCCGTCGCCGACCGGGAAGTGGCTCGTGTCGAGCGGCGACGACACCGCCCGCGTCTGGGACGTGGCCGCGGCGGCCGAGGTGCCGGGCGTCCTGCGGCAGCAGCGCGGCATCGGCCACTACGCGATCGCGTTCCTCGGCCCGGATACGATGGTGTCGGCCGACAACAGCTCGACGCGGGCGGTCCGCGAGCTGCCCGCCGGCACCGCGTCGGTCCGCTTCTCGCCGAACGGCGGGTACGACGCGGCGACGTACTCGGCCGCGGCCGGCGTCCTCGCGTCGGTCGGCCACGACAACCCCGACGTGTGGCTGACCGACCTGACGCTGCGCCCGCCGTCGGCGGTGGACGCGGGGCGGGTGGCGAAGCTGCTCGCCGACTTCGACGCCGACGACTACGCGGTGCGCGAGGCGGCGACGGCGGGGATGAAGGCGGTCGGCTGGGCGGCCGAGCCGGCGCTGCGGAAGGCGATGGCGGACGGCCCGTCGCCGGAGGCGCGGATGCGGGCGCGGGAGGCGCGGAAGGCGATCGTGGACGCGACCCGGGTGATCCGGACGGGCCACGCCGGGACGGTGCGGGTGACGGCGTTCTCGCCGGACGGGTCCGTCCTGGCGACCGGCTCGGACGACGGCACGGTCCGGCTGTTCGACCCGCGCTCCGGCCGGGAACTCGCCCGCCTCGACCCCGCGGCCGCCACCCGCTGAACACGCGGCCCGGTCGGGTGTGCCTCCCGAAGTTGGCGAGTGAGCCGTCGGGCGGGGGCGCGAGCCCCGGCGGGCGTCGGAGCCTCGACGGGGCTTGCGCTCCCACCTACCGACCCGCAGGTTGTCCGAGGTGCGCTGCCCCGGTTCGGACTTCTCCGCGGGTGGTTCGCCCCCTCACCCCGCGTGCTCCGCCGCGACCCGCTCCCCCGAGGGGCTGGCGACCCGACACATTCTTGGGTCGCGGGTGGGCCGGTGGTTTGGTCCCCTCTCCCCCGCGGCGGCCGCCGCGGGGGAGAGGGTTAGGGTGAGGGGGCGGCACGCGGTGTCTCGATGACGTGAACCGCGCGTGTAGCTCGTTCCCCCTCACCCCAACCCTCTCCCCCGCAGAGCCGGGGGAGAGGGGGGCCGAACCGCGCCCTCCCCCAAAAGTTCCGTCGGACGGGTCGCGTCAGGCGCCGGCCTTGCGGTTGCGGGCGGCGATGAGCTCGTTGATCGTCACGTCGGCCGGCCGGACCTCGAACGGGCCGAACCGGACGCCCGGGTGCTTGGACATGAGGGCGACGGCGTGTTCGAGGTCGCGGGCCTCGAGCAGCAGGATGCCGCCGAGCTGTTCCTTCGTCTCCGCGTACGGCCCGTCCGTGGCGACCACATTGCCCTCGCGCATCCGCACGGTGACGGCCTTCTCCGGCGGCTGGAGCGCCTCGCCGCCGAGGAAGTGCCCGCCGCGGCGGAGTTCGTCGTCGTAGGCGAAGCACTCGTCCATCCACGCGGCCATCTGCTGCGGGTCGGCTTCCTGGAACGTCCGCATGTCGGCGTACCCGAGGCAGACGAACTTCATGGCGCGCTCCGGCGGAACGGGGTGGGGGACCGGCGTTTCGAGGTGGTCGAACGGCCGGGGCGGGAATCGACATCGTCGGGCGGAATTCTTGAGGAATCGTCCCACCCCCCGCCCCTCGTTCCCCCGCGGAGCGGGGAACGAGGGAGTGCTAGCTGACCGCGAAACAGCGGAGCGACAGCGCTAAAACAGCGAGTCGGGCGAGGTGGGAGGCTCGGGAGGCAGAGCTTCGGACACTGGCATGCTCGCCTGTGGACTTTCTGCTGGAGCCGATGGTTCGGACGGGACCTTCTTGCGGTAACAGGTCTGAGCCCTCTCTGTTCCTGGCACTTGTTCGATCAGCCCCTTATCGACCATGCGGTTGAATACCCTTTTCACTCGGTAGTCGGCCGGGATGTGCGTGATGCCCCGCGCGGTCTTGTTGTTGATCGTCTCGTGATGCTCCAAATAGTCCATGATCGCCTCTTCGGGTGAGGCGAGCGATTCATGCTTGATGGTCACGAGCACCGCGTTGTCGAGTTCGACAATAACCGGAGCCTTGAGCCCTAGCTTGTGCATCGCGGCGAACGCCGTGTTGAGTCCTTCTCCCACGTCCTGATTTGGCGGGTCCGGGAACTTATTCAGAATCCTGACGCTGGCTCCGTTCCGGGCGAACCGCTCATCCAAGATGTTCTTTACCGTGATGTGGGCGGGTAACCGCCCCGGGCTCTGGACTTCGATGCGGTTGTCGAAAATCCGAATGTGAACGTCGTCGGCAACGCTGTAGTCCCGGTGAAGGACTGCGTTCGTAATGATCTCGTGGAGCGTCTCTGACGGGTAAGTGATCCTCTCCAGACTCTCTGTCCCCATCTTCGGAATGCTTTCAGCAACGGCCGTCGTCTCCGCGACGGCTTGCTTGATCTGCGCGTACATCGCCCCCTCCACCGTCTTGGGGGTGAAGGCGAGAGCTTCCCGGAAGCCGGCGGGCTCTTTGGTTTTGTACCGGTAGATTTTGATGCCGCACCGCTTCGGCAGCACGGCTTGCGGCTCGTCAGCAAACAGAAGCACGGCCGAAACGGTAGGCTGGTCGCCGCGAAGGATGACTTGCTTTCGGAGCCACGCTTCGGGGGTGGTGTTCGGCACCACCTCGCGGATGAATCGCTCGACCACCTCGGAAGTGGTTACCGCTTCTTTCGGCGTGTTCACTAACTCGGATTCGAACGAGACGAGACCCTTCGTGTACTCCAGTCGCCTCAGCATCTCGGGCGGATCAGCGGGAAGATTCTGCGCCCCACGGCGGATGTAGGGAATGTTGTTCGAAGCCTTTTTGATGTCCTGAGTCTTGTTGACCTGAACGTGTAGAACGAGACCGGGCAGAGGTTCGCACCGGAGGAACTCGTACTGAAAGTCCGTGCCGAGCGGGAACAGTTGTTCGAAAGGCTGGATGTGGCCGTTCGCCGCTTCTTGATCCGCGAATCCCTGCCAAACCCGCCGTTTCTCAGGGGGCGCACTGACCTCCCCGATCCCGATGTACAAATCGCCGCCGTCGCTGTTGGCGAGCGCAGAGATAGTCTTGGTCAACTTGGCAGGCGCAATCTCCTTTGCCTTCAGATCAGCAAACTGACCTTCCTCGATCTTCATCACCTTTTCGGCTTGGGCGATGGTGATGCGTTCGACAGCGATTGACATGGTTCACCCTCGTTGTGTTCGAACAACTACGTCGTTCGGGCGCAGACGGCCGTCGGTGTTCGAACAGTCCCGAACTGAGACACTACCCTTCGTAGGACCGGCCGAATTTTGGAGGCCCGGCCTGCAAGCACCGAGTCGGCCATGGGTTACGGCACCGAATGTCGATCTCCCCGGTGTCGGTCCGACCGCGTGACATGTTTCCGCGACCCGGTGGCAGGCGCGGCGGAAACAATAATTCCCACTAAAACGTCGCCCGTTACAGAAGCCGGTCGCGTTTTCGCAGTAGCCACTCGCTCAGCAGCGCCGCCAGCAGCAGCGCGTACACCGCCGCGTGGTTCCACAGCGGCAGCGGCGGACGCGGCTCGTTCAACGGCACACGGTCCGGCTCCCTCAGGTCCGCGAAGAAGCTGTCCGCCGTCGCCAGCGTGTAGTACCGGCCGTGCGACTTCGCCGCCGCCGCCGTCAGGTCCGCCGCGTTCAGGTCCACCCGCTCCGTCTCCGTCGCCGGCGGACGCACCTCCAGACTCGCCGACGGCGGCGCCGCGCCCGCGTCCGGCTCCGACAGCACGAACTGATACACCCCCTCCGGCGTCCGCGTCAGCACCCCCTCGAAGCGCCGCCGGTCGGCCTTGTCGCGCGCCAGCACCAGCACCTGCGACTCCGCCTCGCCGCCCGTCCCCGTCAGCGGCGAGCGCGTCACGCGCACCTTCACCACCGTGCCGTCCGGCGGCGCCGGGGCGTCGTCGGGGAAGCCCACCTGCACCGTGATGCGGTCGCCGCGCCGCACCGGGCCGTCGGGGATCAGCTTCAGCTCCGCCTTGCCGCGCCGCGCCCGCGCCAGCGCCCGCACCGCCTGCAGCCAGAACTGGTTGAACTGCGGCTCGTCCGCCCGGAACCGCCACCGCCACGTCTCGTCGAAGCCGAGGAAGATTACGCGCCCCGCCCCCGCGAACTGCTGCAGCGCCAGCGGGTGCTTGCCGCCGGTGTTCCCCTCCGCGGCGCGGTCGGGATGCACCGCCAGCACCTCCGCCGCCGGCTTGCGGGCGTACCCCTTCGCGGCCCAGTACAGCGGCGGCAGACGCGCCCAGATCGCGTCCGCCTCCGCGTCCTTCTTGCCGAACCGGAACAGCGGGTGCCGCTTCCCCTCGGCCGTCAGCTGCGGCCGGTAGCCGTCGGTCAGCGGCCGGTCCTCGGGCGTCGGCCGCGGCGTGTTTTCGAGCACCACGACGGGGAGCACGTCGGCCACCGGCGTGTCGGCGAACGCCGCCGGGGTGTGGTGCTCGCCGGCCGCGACGAGGAGGCCGCCGCCCTTCACCTTCACGAAGTCGGACAGGTCCTGCAGCGCCCGCGCCGACTGCGGCAGCTGCTTCGGGTCGAAGTCGCCGAGGATCACCACGTCGTAGCTGAACAGTTCGTCGCGGGTCGGGAACGCCTCCAGCGCCACGGCGCTGCGGTCCGTCTCCGACCACCCCGGCGACGCCCCCACCAGCACCGTCTTGAACTCGATCGACTTGTTCCCCGCCACCCGGTCCGACTCGCGCTCCAGCAGCACCTTGGCGAACCGGAAGTCGTACCGCGGCCGCCCCTCCACGAACAGAACCCGCGCCCGCTTCGCCTCCGGCACCGTCACGCGGCGCTCCACGCGGTTGTTCGACAGGTCCTTCTCGCCCGGCGCCGCCGGCACGTCCAGCACCAGCACCTTCTCGCCGACCGTCGTCGGGGTATAGCTCAGCTCCACCCTCTCGCCGGCCTCGGTGGGGCGCACGTCCTGCCGGCCGAGCTCGACGAGGCGGTCGCCGACCTTCTCGTACAGCGTCACGCGCACCGGGTCCGGCGGCACGGCGCCGCGCGACTGCAGCCTGGCGCCGATGTCGAGCGTGTCGCCGCGGGCCACCACGTCGGCGAAGCGCAGGTCGGTCAGGCGCAGGTCGGGCACGACCCACGGGTCGCCGACGCCGACGAGGTACAGCGGCACGCCGGCCGCCTCCGCCGCGGCCGGCAGCGACGCCCCCGCGGTGGTCACGCCGTCGGTGAACATCACGATCGCGGCGGGCGGGTTCCCCTGGAACTGCTTCGACACCCACTCGACGCCGTCGCCGAGGTGCGACGCGTCGCCGACGGGCTGGAGGGCGAGTAGCTTCTCGCGCAGCGCCGCGGCGTCGCCGGGCTCGGTGGCGGTGTCGAGCAGCCGCGGGGTCTTCGCGTCCACGGCGTAGACGTGGACGCGCACGCGCTTCTCGGTGAGGAGGCGGTCGAGCCAGTCGCCGCCGGGGCGCGTCAGCAGCAGTTGCGCCAGCTTCAGCCGGTGCGTCTGCGACAGGTTCGCGGCGCCGGCCAGCTCCTCCGCCTTCGCCCGCACCGCGGGGTCCTTCAGGTCGTCGCGGGTGTCCATGCTCGCGGACGTGTCGAGGATGATGACGACTTCCGGCCAGCCGACGCGCTTGAAGACGAGCTTCCACTGCGGCAGCACGGCGGCGAGCACGGCGAGGAACACGGCCGCGCGCAGCGCCATCGCCGGGGCGACGCGCGCCATCCCGCCGGCGGCGCCGCGCTCCCGGGCGTACACGCTCACGGCGTAGCCGACCAGCACGACGGCGATGCTGGCCACGGCCCAGCCGTCGTTGCGGCGGTCGGGCGTCACCACCGACACGCGCTCCAGCACGACGCGGTTGCTCTCGCCGGCCGGCGCCGGCGGCACCCCGGCGGCGCGGGCGATGGCGCCCTCGGCCGTGTCGCGCGCGGCGTCGGGGAGGAAGCCGAACGCGTCGCCGGTGAGTTCGACGCGCACCGCCAGCGCCACCGCGGCGAGGCACAGCAGCAGCGGCACCGCGGCGAGCACGGTGCCGAGCGCCCGCCACACCGGGTGCCGGCTGATCGGCTTCGTGGCGCCGCCGCCGGCGCGGGCGGGGCCGAGCCACCACGCCAGCGTCGACTCCGCGGCCAGCAGCGCCAGCAGCGCCCACGCCGCCCACCGCGCCAGGTCGGGGCCGTGCGGCCGCGGCTGCGTCACGACGCCGGTGCCGCTGCCGTCGGTCGGCTGCGCCTCGGACGGGTCGCCCACCACCTGCACGGGGCCGACCGCCTTCCACTCGTCGGGCGTCACCCGCTTCAGGTCGGACTCGGCGTCGCCGGCGGGGTTCACCGCGAACACCCGGTCGCGGCCGTCGCCCGGCGCCCGCTCGCGCGGGTCGGTCAGCCGCATCCGGTAGAACCCGGCGAGCCGCGTGTCGGCGAACCGGGCCACCGCCGACTCGTCGCGGAGTGTCACCGGGGTGTCACCGCTGATCCCCTCGGGGCCGGTGACGCTGGCGGTGAGGCCGGCGGCCGCGGCGGGGAAGAACTCTTCCAGCGCGTCGCCGACGCGGGCCGTGTGCGGGTCGGGGTTCGCGGCCGCGAAGCGGAGGAGTTCGTGCTGGAATTCCAGGTAGCTCGGGAAGATCGGCCACTCGGTCCAGTCGCGGTTGAGGCTGCTCGTGTAGACCACGACGCGGCCGCGGAAGCACGGCCACTCCAGCACCGCGGGGTCGAGCTTCGCGCCCGCAACGCCAGGGCCGGCCGGGGCGAACGACAGCACCCGCCGGGCGCCGCCGTCGGTCATCTTCACGTAGCCGCGGAAGGGGACGCCCACCAGCCCGGCGCGCGGGTTGTCCTCGCGGAACGCGGCCAGCGGCGAGCCCGCGCGGCGGTACTCGGCGTCGTCCGCGCTGAGGTTGAAGCCGGGGGCGTCGGCGGGCACGCTCACCAGCTCGCCGAGCGGGGCGGGGAGGACGCCCTTGCCGTCGGCGTAGAGGACGCGGTTGTACGTGTCCCGCGCCGCGACCGCGTTCGGGCCGAGGCCGATCACCACGCCGCCGCCGCGCTTCAGGTGCGCTTCCAGCCGCGCCGCCATCGCCGGCGTCACGGTCGGCACGTCGGCGAGGTAGACGCAGTCGGCGCCGGTGGTGTCGCCGACGGCGGGGTCGGCGAACTCGCCGTAGCTCAGCATCCAGCGGTCGGAGGGCGACTCGGGCCAGCGACCGCCGGGCCGGTGGAGGCGCGCCGGCGTGTCGGCCGGCCGCGCCCCCGGCGGCACCAGCGCCCGCGCCAGGTACTCGCCGGCGCGCCGCAGCGGGTCGGGCTCGTTCCGCTTGCCGTCCACGATCAGCGCGTGCAGCCCGTCGCGCGCCTCGACCACGACGGCGCGCGCGTCGTCGGCGGGGAGCTCGTCGCCGGTGTCGAGCTTCACCTGAATCAGGTGCACGCCCGGCGTCAGGAAGCCGGTCTTTGAGCCGTCCAGGACGAACGACGCCGACGCGCGGCCGCCGGCCGGGATCGCCGGCGTCGATTCGGTGGCGACCGCGGCCGGCGCCTCGATCCCCGCGGCGGACGGCCGGCCGAGGTGGAGGCCGAGTTTGACCGGCGGGTGGTCGCGGCGGCCAAAGTTCTGCACCGTCGCCGTCACCACCAGCGGCGAGCCGACGACGGCGACGGAGTCGGACAGCGCGAGGTCCACGACGGCCAAATTCTCGGCGTCGTCGCGGGCCACGTCCACGACGACCACGTCGGCGGCGCCGCGGTCGTTCTTGCCGCGGAGGATCACCGTCCACGCTTCCGGCAGCGGCGCGTCCTGGCGCGGCAGCGCGGCGGCCCAGCCGGTGCGCTGCGCGTCGGTGAAGATGGTCACTTGTCGGCGGGGGTAGCCGCGCGGGGAGCGGGCGAGGGCGTCGGCGACGTGCGACAGCACGGCGGCTCCGTCGGCGGCGGCGTGGGTGGGGCGGACCTTGGCGAGTTCGTCGAGCACCTTGAGCGCGGCGTTGGACGGCCCCGGCACCACGACCGGCGACCCGGGGCCGAGCACGAGGACGCTGAAGGCGTCGCCGGGGTTGCCGCCGCGGACGAGCTCCTCGGCCTGGGCCTTCGCCTTCTCGAAGCGGGTGGGGCCGTCGGCGGTGCGGGCCGTCATGCTGAGGGAGGCGTCGAGGACGAGGACGTGGTGGGTGCGGGTGCCGGACGGCACGGGGAGTTGGGCGCCGGGCCGGACGCGCTGCCACCACTCCTCGGCCCAGTCGGTGGCGGCGGCGAGGGCGAACATGGCCAGCAGCAGGGCGAGCACGCGGGCGGCGAGGAGGAGCCAGTGGTCGATGCGGCGGCGGTGGCGGCGCTCGGCGACGGCGAGGAAGCGGATCGCGGCCCAGGGGACGATCTGGTAGCGCTTGCGGAAGAGGAGGTGGACGAGGAGGGGCACGGCGACGGCGGCGGCCGCGGCCCCGGCGGCGAGCCCGGGGGTGAACACGGCGAACGCGGCGGGCGGGTGCATCGGGGGCCGATTCGGGGTGCGGGCGCGGGGTGCGAAGATAGTATGCCGCCCGGCCGCCGCCGGGAACAGGGCGCGGCGGACGGCTCGGGGTCCGAGCCCGCTCACGCGGGCCGTTCACCGTTGCGCGTCCCCTTGCCGGGGGGTATGATCGCCCCGTATGTCGCGTGTGTAACGGCTGGACTTTACCGCTCAGGCGTTCGCGCCCGGACACGTGACTTCGCGTGCAGGTGGTATTGATGTCGTTCAACGTGATGACCCCGGCCGGCCTGTTCGATCGCATCAAAAAGAGCAGTGACGGCCGCGCGCCGGGCCGCGCGCCGTTCACCCTCGTCCTCGGGGCCGGGTTCAGCTACGGCGTTATCCCGACCACCGCCCAGGTGGTGCGCGAGGATCTGCCGTGGTGGGTGTGGTGCCAGCGCGAGGAGGAAGGAGGTCCGACCCCGTGGCATTACCTCAACCTCAAGGAAGCCGATTTCCCCGCGCGGGTCGAGGGGGCGAAAGGCTTCTGGGCCGACGTCCTGCGCGACTGGCGGGCCGGCCCACCGCCGTTCGCGCTCGGAACCGACGGACTCCCAACCCTGGCCACGGTCGGCGAGGCCTACCGCTTCGCGCTTTCCGCCACGTGCATCTCCGGGCTCGACACCCCCGCCCAGGTCCGCCGCTACTTTGGCGATATCATCCGCCGCATCAGGGGGCGACTGAATGCGGCTCATCTGTACCTGGCGGCACTGGTGGCTGCAAAGCCGAAGCTGTTCGGGACGGTTTTCACGACGAACTTTGACCCGCTGTTGCAGCGTTCACTGCAGCTGGTGAACGCCCCGTACTACGTATCCGACCGCCCGGACTCCATGGAGTATGCGGGCGACGACGACGTGACCGAGGCGATGCACGTGGTCCACCCCCATGGCAGCATCTACCAGCCACTCTTGCTGAACAGCCCGGACGAGATCGACGACTATGCCGACCGCAACCGGGAGAAGTTCCAGGAGTACTTCCGCACGCACGCGGTGCTGGTCGTGGGGTACAGCGGGTGGGACGATGCGATCACCCGGGCGCTGGCCGGTGTCCGCCACTTCGACCACAACCTTTACTGGGCCGACCGGGGGGACAACCCCGAGGCGAGCGGCCTCACCCCCCTGGCGAAGGACATCCTCGAGAAGCACCGCAACGCGTTCTACGTGCCGATCGCGGGGGCCGACACGCTACTGGCCGAGTTACACCTGCACCTGACGAAGCACAGCCTGCCGGAGGTGTTTCGCGAGCCGATCCTCGTCGCCCAAAAACAACTCGACCTGTGCGACCTTACGGGGGTGAAGCTGCTCCGAATCGCGAGCCGTTCCGCGTCGGCCCCTACCGCGGGCGCGGATGGCGGAGGAACCGGCGGCTTGAGTGCGGTGGTGACGGCCGACACCCTTGATTTGGGCGACGAGGTCAAGGGCGTGCGGAAGCGGTTGGAGGCCGCGCAAGATCTGTTTACGGGCAAGACGTCCACCGACCCCAATGCGGTGCTCGCGGCCGAGACCCGCCGGCGTTTCGCGGTTGGGTCCGATCATTACTTCAGCAAGCGCTATGGGGAGGCTCTTGAGGAGTTCGAATTCGTCGTCCCTAACCGCAAGTATCTCGACCCCACCGAACGCACCCAGGTCTTGTACCGCCGCGGCGTCACCTACGGCGAGCGCGGGGAGGCGGACCGGGCGGTCGCCGACTACACCGCCGTCATCGACGACCCCGACGCACCCGCCGACCAGCGGGCGAGGGCCCGCATCAACCGTGGCGTGAACTACGGCCGGCGCGGGGAGGCGGACCGGGAGATCGCCGACTACACCGCCGTCATCGACGACCCCGGCGCCCCCGCCGACGAGCGGGCGAAGGCCCGCTACAACCGCGGCGTCACCTACGGCCGGCGCGGGGAGGCGGACCGGGCGGTCGCCGACTTCACCGCCGTCATCGACGACCCCGACGCCCCCGCCGACCAGCGGGCGAAGGCCCGCTACAACCGCGGGGTGGCCCACGGCGAGCGCGGGGAGGCGGACCGGGAGATCGCCGACTACACCGCCGTCATTGATGACCCCGGCGCACCCGCCCAGCAGCGGGCGAAGGCCCGCTTCAACCGTGGCGTCACCTACGGCGAGCGCGGGGAGGCGGACCGGGCGGTCGCCGACTACACCGCCGTCATCGACGACCCCGATGCACCCGCCGAGCAGCGGGCGAAGGCCCGCGTCAACCGTGGCGTCACCTACGGCGAGCGCGGGGAGGCGGACCGGGAGATCGCCGACTACACCGCCTTCATCGACGACCCCAATGCACCCGCTGACCTGCGTGTGAAGGCGACGCGATGGCGCGATCAACTCCTCGCACAACAACAGCCGCTCGCTCCTGAGCCGGCCGCGCCCTCAAAGCGGCGACCGTCGAAGAAGCGTTCAGGCGGCAAGAAGGCCGATCCGCCGGCCGAACCGGACACGACCGCCGACCCAACCCCCTGATGCGGATTCCAGGCATCCACTTCCGGGCTCGGGCGTGGGGCCGGTTTCCAACCGGCCGGGCTGAACATGGCCGGTTGGAAACCGGCCCCACGGACACGCCCCGACGCGCGGTGCGCGGCGTACAATCGCTGACGCCCACGCCGGAGGGTTCCCCATGCTCGTCGCCCGCTCCGCGAACCGCCGGCCGCGACCCACCGACGCCGCCGTCGCCGCCGCGCTCG
>DASPHQ010000910.1:0-6443 GCA_035629595.1 Urbifossiella sp.
AGGGATCTGTGAACCGGATCGTATTCGTACGCCGAGTTTTCCGGGTTCTGCGGCCAGCGCACGACGGTCGGGGGTCGGTCGAGCAACTCGCACCACTCGCCGGGGCGGAAGACCCGGGGCGGGAGTACGGGCGGCGGGGCCGTCGGACGGATGTTCCCCGCCTCCGGGCGCGGGTCCGGATCCGATGTCGGGTTCCGGTCCGGTCCCCACACGACGTACCCGACGACAGCGGCAGCCAGCACGCACAGGCACGCCACAACCCGGATCGGCCCGCGCCGCCGGGCCGACATCAGCGGCGCGGTCGTCGGATACCGCCCCGTGAGTGACGGTTGGAACGATTTCGTTTCGACGGACCCCGACACGCATGGACCGGGAGGGGATCCCGCGTTCGCGGCGGTGAGCCAGGCGAGGTCGCTCCCCACGCAGTAGCCGGCCAGCTCGCGAGCAACCTCTTCGGGGGCTTGGGGGCGCAGCGCGGGGGTTTTCCGGAGCATCCGGCCGACAAGTTTTTCCAGTTCGGCGGGGACCGGGTGGCCACCCGACAGCGGCGGGACGGGCGCCTCGTGGTGGGCTTTGAGCTTCTTGTACAGGGTGTCGAGCCCCGGCCCGGCGAAGGGCGGGGAACCGGTCAGCAGCGTGAACAGGGTGCAGCCGAGGCTGTAGATGTCGGCGCGGATGTCGACTTCGTGACTGGCTTCCCACTGCTCCGGGGCCATGTAATCCGCGGTCCCCATGACCTGCCCGGTCACCGACAAGGTCCCAGCCGTCGGGTCGCCCCGGAGCCGGGCGAGGCCGAGGTCCAGAACCTTGACGACGCCCCGCGCCGAGAGCATGAGGTTACTCGGCTTGATGTCCCGGTGAACGAGCTCGTGCTCGTGCGCGTGCTGCAGCCCGACCGCGGCCTGCCGGATCAACTCGCACGCCTCGGCCACCGGGAGCGGCCCGTGCCGCCGGACGATCCGGGCCAGGTCGGCCCCGTCGATCAGTTCCATGACGAGGTAGTGGAACCCGTCGGCGCGGCCGGCGTCCGTGGCCCGTACGATGTTGGCGTGGTCGAGCCGGCCGGCGACCTCTATCTCCCGCTCGAACCGGGCGACCGCCCGCGCGTCGACCCGGGCCGGGTGGAGCAGTTTCACCGCGACCCACTTCTTCAGCTGGAGGTGCTTCGCGCGGTAGACCTCCCCCATGCCGCCCCGGCCGATCAGCCCGAACAACTGGTACTGCCCGAGCCGCTCGGGCGGAGCCGGGCCGTCCGCCGGCGGCGGGAACGACCCGCGGGCCACAACGGCCATCTGCTCGTACCACCTGTCGGGCGGACCGACGGCCGCGCCTGCGAGCCAGGTGCGGAACCGCCGCAGCGGCGCGTCACCTTCGTCGTCCAGTATGCGTAGCTCGGCCTCACACCCCGGGCAGCTCAAGACGTGAACCCGCACCGCCTCCGAATCTCCCGGGGGCAATTCCTCCTGGAGGTAGGCGGCGAGCGCCGCGCGGGTGGGGCACCGGCCAGCAATCGGAGAGGGGTGCATGACTACCCTTGGACCTGCCCCGACGGACGGACCGAGTCCAGTTCGAGCAGGTCCCCGAACTCGCCGAGGAGGCGGCGGCGGACCCGACCCTTCGCAATGTACACCGCGTCGCGCGTCATCCCCAGGTCGGCCGCAACCACCTCCGCCGGTTGGCCGTCCACCGCGGCCCGCCAGAACGCCTCCCAGGTCTTCGGTTCGAACTCGCCGCGCACGAGCTCGATCGCCCGGCGGACTAGGAGCCGGCGGTCGTCGCAGACGGACGACTCGTCCGGGTCGGACAGCTCGGCCGCCACGACCCGTCCCAGGCGACCGGAGTCGCTCCCGCCCTCACCACCTTCCCCCCGGGCCCTGGCCCAGTCTCGGATCTTGTTCCGCGTGATGGTGTACAACCAGCCGCGGAATGAGTCACCGGGTCGGTCGCGGCGGAACTCCTGAATCTTGCGGGCCACGACGATGAACACCTCCTGGCCCACGTCGGCCGCATCCTCGGGCTGGAGGCCGCCCCTGAGGCACCAGTCGTAGATGAGCCGGCCGTAAAGGTCAACCAGCCGGACCCAGGCAGACTGGTCGTCGGCGCGTACCCGGGCGAGCAGGCTCAGGGACGTCCCGCCTCCCTCATGTCCTTCAACGCTGCGGTCTGTCACAGAGACCTCCGCGGAGGCTGTGGGGCGTAACCTCACGGGTCGAAATGCTGATCCTCTTTCTGGTGGAATTGTCCGGTGCGGGAGCGAACTCGTCCATCAAAAACCCTCCGCCGTTCGATTTCCGCGCAGAAAGCGCGAGACCAGTGATGCTGATAGACCGCCGCGTTGAGGTAAGTGGAGGTGGACAAGTCGGGTGTTCTGCGTCCTCGATGAGGATCAGGACGACGATGCGGCGGCTGCGATCGTCGTCCGCGTTGCCCCGCCGCACCTCAGGAAGTCTGCCCGCGGTCGCCCCGGGTGCCTGTCCCGTTAGGGCCGACTCCGTGGACCGCGACACCGACCGCCAGTCGGGCGTGTGGGCAGCCCCGTTTTCCGTACCTCCCGCTCGATGCCCCCCCCCAGAGTGCCCTGCCATGCGCCTCATCATCATCGCCGCGCTCGTTCTCGGCACCCTCGCGCTGAGTCAGGTGCCGCGAACACCGGCGCAGGGCCCGGACGCGAACGGCGCACCGGCCGCCGCCACACAGGCCGATGCCCCGCACCCGCTCGTCGGCAAGTGGACGTACCGGAGTTTTCGCAGCGACCCCGACCAGGCCACCGAACCCAACGCCCTCCTGTTCGGCCAGGGCACGCTGGAGTTCGACACGGTGAGCCCGGACCGGGTGACGGGTACGCTCGGGGGCGAGGGGTGGCAGTTGAACCTCACGGGGCGGATGGAGGGCACCTCACCCGTGACCGTCCGGTTTCAAGGAAAGGGAGTAATCAACGGCGAGGAGTGGGTGTACGACTATGCGGGCTATCTGGTGCCCCGCTGGCCGAACGGTGTGGACCAGCGGCCGGCCGTCGTCGGCTCGATTGTCCGGACGAAGGCACACTCGCAGGGGACGGCGAAGGCCGGCTACGTCGCGCAGTGGATCGCGGTCCGGCAGGACGCGACCCCCCCCGCTCCGCGCGAGCGGTTGACGGCTCCGGCGGCCGGCGCGGACGCCCTGTTGCGGAAACTCCAAGTCGAGTGGGCCGCGGCCGTCGGGTCGAACGACCCGGACCGGATCGGCCGGTTCTTCGGCAACGACTTCCTGTTCGTCGGGGCCGGCGGGGTACTCCAGAACCGGGCGGAACACCTCAACGACTTCCGGACCGGCCGGCTCAAGGTCCAGTCCGTCACGGTCAAAGATGTCACCGTCGTCGCGCGCGAGACGTACGCCTTGACGAGCACGCTCACTTCGGTCAAAGGCACGTTCGCCGGAGCTGATATCACGGCCGACTACCGGTTCATGGACACATTCGAGCGCACCAAATCCGGGTGGTTCGCCGTCGCCCGGCAGCAGACCAAGGTCGCAAAGTCGCCTTCGCCCACCGCAGTCGCACTCCCGCCGCCTGCGACCTTCCGGGCCGCAACCGGATCGGCGTTGATCCGTCACAACCCGAGCAGCATTCACGCACCATTCGGCAATCTCTACAGCCACGGGGTGGAGATCCCGTCGGGTGCCCGCCTGCTGTACATCGCCGGCCAAGCCGGAGTGTCCAAGGACGGCAAGGTGCCGGCCGATCCCGACGCACAACTCGACTTGGCCTGGGCGAACCTGAAGGCCGTGTTGAACACAGCCGGCATGACGGTGAACGACCTCGTCAAGGTGAACTGTTACATCAAGGAGGCGAAATACACGGACGCGTACGCGAGGTCGGTGCAGCGTCATTTGCCGACGTTGAAGCCGGCGATGACGGCGCCCGTCGTCCGCCAGTTGTGGTCGGAGGATTGGTACGTCGAGATCGATGGGGTGGCGGCGAAACTGCCCGCGTGGGGGCAAGCCGCCCCGGCGGCCACCGGTGCGGGAGAGAAGGCCGCGCAACCTCAGTCTACCTCCACGGACAAGCTGAGGCGGATGTACCAGGAAGAGGACCGACGGGAGCAACTCCGGAAGGGGAATCTCGCCCCGAACGCCTCCCCGCGCGCAACGGAAAAGGCCGGGCCGTCTCCTGATTCAGAACAACTGAGGCGGATGTACGAGGAAGAGGACCGGCGAGAGCAACTCCGGAGGCAGAATCTCGCCCCGAGTACCCCACGCCCGGAATCGAGCCCGGTGAAGGTCATTCGTTCGGTCAACGGGGCTCTCCAGGCGACCTTGGAGGTGAAGTACGGCATGGTTCGGATCGGGAACCACGACGTTTGGTTGCGCACGTATAACGGGCAGCCGGTAGGCCCGACTCTGCGAGCCAAGGCCGGGGACACGCTGTACATCACGCTCGTCAATCGATTGCCGGTCGAACCGCCCTCGCCGGGCCACCCGAGCAATGGGCACCACGACTGGAACACGACCAACCTCCACTTCCACGGGTTACACGTCGCGCCGCAAGGGACGAAGGACGCCGAGAGTGACAACGTGCTTCTCAAGCTGAAGCCGTCGGACCCGTTCGACCCCGCGGTTTCTGTGCAGAAGTACGCGGTCAAGATTCCGGGCAACCACGTCGCCGGCACGTTCTGGTATCACGCGCACAATCACGGGTCGGTGGCCGCCCAGGTCGCGAGTGGGCTTGCTGGGGCGTTGATCATCGAACGGGACGACGACCGGCACAACCTGGACAGCGTTCCGGCGGTCCGTGCCGCCGCAGAGGACATTCTCCTGCTCCAGCAGGTTCCCTACCTGAAAGTCAGTGCTGCGCCGGGAACGATCGAGCGCGTGCCGGAAGGCAGCGTTGACGCCATGCTCGGCCCTGGCGCGTGGCGGAACCTGGGAAGGTACATCACGACGAATGGGACGAGAATCCCGACCATCACCATCGCGCCCGGAGAGGTGCGCCGCCTGCGCTTCATTCATTCCGGCCAGCGAGAAGCAATACGGCTCAAGATCGAACGCCCGCCCGCATCGGGCAAGGCGGGGGGCGGCCCGGCCGTGTTCCCGTTCCACGAAATTGCGACCGACGGCCTGCCCACCGGAACGTGTCGCCAACTGGACATGCTGAACCTATTCCCCGGGTACCGGTCGGACGTATTGGTGCGAGCGCCCGACGACGCGTCGGGCGAGTACTACCTGGTCGACACCGAGTGGGATGATCGGGAGACCGGCCTCCCGAGGCCGGAAAAAGGTGCAGACGGGTCGCCGGAACTGTTGCGCTGGGTGGCCAAGATCGTGGTCGCCGGGCCGCGGCGAGACATGCGCCTGCCCGAGCAACACGAGTTGGCCGCGCACGCGCTGCCGTCGCTCGTCGAGACACCGGGAATGGGTCTCCAGCACAGCTTCTACGGCATCTACTTCCCGCCGCTCAACTTACCGCCGCCCGAAGACGAGCTCCGATTCATGGTGTCGCGGAGGAATCTGGCCTCGAAGCACGACGACTTCGTCAAGCCGACCGAACACCTGGACAAGGAGTACGACCCGACGAACGTCCGGCGGCTCGTCCTGGGCCGGACAGAGAAATGGGTCGTCGGCAGCCGGAACAGCCCGAACCCGGTGGACGGGGGAGGCCCGCCGGCCGCTGTGACTCACCCGTTTCACATCCACACTAACCCGTTCCTGGTCACGCGCGTGACCAGTCTGGTGGAGCCGGGTCAAGTCGGTGACCCGGTCGACGTGACGGCCCGTGAGATCGGGTCGCCCACCTGGCGCGACACCCTCGCGTTGCAGCAGGGGTACACCTACGAGTTGCTCACCCGCTACGAGGACTTCCCGGGCTCGTTCTACCAGCACTGCCACATCCTCGACCACGAAGACCGGGGGATGATGGAACTGGTCCGGATCGAGGACCCGGCCCGGCCGGCGGCGGCCCCCGTCCCCCCCGGAAGAGGACAGCCGCCCCTTCGGGTTTCCCGGACCATCCCCGCGGCCGACAGCAACCCGTCCGCGCTGCTGTTCGTCAAGGGGTCCTTTTGCACGCACTGCATGCGTCAGCTCACCGAGATGGCCCAGGAGTTGTCCGGCCGGAACGTCGCCGTCACGGTCGTGAGCGGTTCCACCGAGGACGACTTGAAGGACTTTCCCGCCCTCCCGTTCACCCTGGTCGCCGACCCGCGCCACGAGCTGTTCAAGCGATACCGGGTGTTCGACGGCGAGGCCAAGCACGGTATCATCGTCCTCGACGCCGCCGGGCGGGAGCGACTGCGGAAGGTTGGCGACGCCCCGTTCACGGACACGAAGACGGTCCTGGCAGCACTCGGACAGGCCGCGCCCGGGTTCATGATCGCGGTCCGTGGCACGGACGCGCCGGCCGACGACTACATCACCTGGTCGCCGACCCCCTGCACGATCCGGATGACGAACGGCACCCCCGGCGACCC
>DASPHQ010000911.1:0-2863 GCA_035629595.1 Urbifossiella sp.
GGCGTCCATGTGCGTCGTCACGGCCCCGACGACGGTGAGCCCGGATTCGACGCCGGACCCGGTCGCGGTCTGCTCGTTCTACTTCAACGCGACGTTCTCGCCGGTCACGGTGGTCTACGGGGCGTCCACGACGCTCGCCGGGTCGTTCGTCACCTACCCGGTGCCGTCGGGAGTGTCACGTCTGAGTTGGGTGGGGAAGGGTCAGATGACGAACCCTTACACGACGGCCAACCTGCCCTCCGGAACTCTTGACTACGCGGTAGAAATCTGGTTCGACGACGACTGCGGTCCCCAGATCACTTACTACCTGCCGTACGTCGTGTTCGTCGGGCTGGGCGGGTTCCAGCTGACGTACCGAGAGTTCACCCTCCCCTTCGGGACGCCGTCCGACTTCCTGGAACTCCCGCCGGTCGGGTCGTTCCCGATCACGGTCCCGGCGGGCTCCGTGCTCCCGGCCACGTCGAGCCAGGACAACTCGGGGGCGATGGCGAACCCTTGCCCCGACGGGGTCACATTCCCGTCGGACTACCCCACGGTCAACAGGTGGAGCCATACGACCGCCGGGACGTTCAGCCTGGGACCGATCACGGTGTACTCCGGCGGGTGCGATGACACGGACGGGGGCGAGGGCGGCGAGCCCGCTGATCTGCCGTCGTGCCAGGAGTCTGGTGAATCTCTGGCGGATCACCCGACCCTGCAAGCCACGATCACGGACGGTTCGTTGGCCGGCATCTACATGGTGCCGTGGGTGCCGACGGGTGCGACCGGTGGGCCGAGTGGCAGTCCCATCTATGAGTTGGACACGACCATCGGTGCCGTGCCGTACCAGATCAACCTGTTTCACTCGGGCGGCAAGTGGTGGCTGTGGGTGCGGAACCTGAACACGGGCGCCTTGATCGTGGTCATCGCCACCGCGGGGGCGTGCGAGCCGTTCGGACTGGTGTTCCCGGGCACGACCCTCGGCTCGACCGTAGACGTAACTGTGGTGATCGCATGACGACGGCGACCCGCCAGCGGCCGGCGTGCCGGAAGGGAGCCCGGTGCGGGGACGCCCGGTGCGGCGAGTGCCGGCTGATCGCCCGGGACGAGCGGTACGACGCCGCGCTCGTCCGCCCGATTCCCCGCCCCCCGGCCGCCGCGTTCGGTCCCGCCGCCCCGTGCGTCCACCTCGGTGAAGCAACGGTCGCCACCGTCGGGTGCCGGTCGTGCGGCGGGCTGACGCCGCTGCCGGTCCGCCGGTGTGCGGTGTTCGGCCTCACCGTCCTCGGGCCGCTGGCCCCGGCGAGCGACGCGGTCAAGGCGTGCCGGTGGTGCGCGTGGAACCCGGCCAACAACCGCCGGCCCGACATCATCCTCCCGGCGGCCCCCGCCCGCACCCTCCTCCCGCCCGCCCGTGTCGTCCAGGTCGGCCCGGATGGGCTGGCGACGGGGCGGAGCGGGTGGGCGTTCAACGCCGGGCTCCTGCGGCACCGGGGCCGGCTGCTGATGCCGTACCGGACCGACTGGCGGGGGAGCCGGTGCCACGTCGCCGAGCTGGCCGACGACTACCGCGTCGTCCGGTCCGTTCCCCTCTCCCTGCCTCACCCGCTGGCCCCGGTCGGGCAGGAGGACCCCCGCTTGTTCGACGCCGGCGGGGAGCTCCGACTCCACTTCATCGGGGTGCAGGAGGGCCGCACGTCGCAGCTGTTCGCCCGGCTGGCCGACGACCTGACGGTCCGCTCCGTCCACTACCCGCGGCTGGAGAACCGGCAGGAGCCGAAGGAAAAGAACTGGTCGCCGTTCTGGCACGCCGGCGACCACCTCGCTGTCTACCAGACCGGCCCGCGTCACGTCGTGGTGCGGATCGACGGCGACCGGGCCGAGCGGGTCGCCGACACGCCGGTGCCGTTCCCGTGGTCGGGCGGGTACATGCGAGGGGGCGCTCCACCGGTGCAGGTCGGTGACCTGTACTACCACTGGTTCCACGGCCGCGTCGGCCCCGACTTGTCGCCGTGGTACCCCGTCGGGCTGGCCGTGTTCGAGGCGGCCCCGCCGTTCCGCACCGTCGCCGTGTCCCCCGACCCGCTCCTCTGGGGCGACCTGGCCGCGAACCTGGCCGTGGACAAGAGCTACGCCTGCACCGCGTTCGTCCAGGGGGCCGTCCTTGAGGGCGGGACGTGGAAGGTGGCGATGGGGTGGAACGACCGGCGAATCATGGTCGCCGAGTGGGACGCGGCCGCGGTTGATGCCGCGCTGGGGGTCAAGTGAGCAAGCCGAGCGTTCTGGTGATGGACACCCTGAGCGACCGCCGCGACATCTGGCACCTGCTGAACCGGCTGGCGCCGAAGGCCCGGGTGCGGTTCGTCGGGTGGTGTTGCGAGCGGATCACTAACGAGGTGGGGCACCGGCCCGTGCCGCGATACAACCGCGAGCTGATCGACCTGGCATACCGGGATGACTCCGCCGACTTGAGGGTTACGAACTCGGCGTGGACGGACCTGCTCAACCTGTCGTCGCAGTGGGGTCTCGACCTGGGCGTCGCCGCGGTCGAGCTCGAACGGCGGGTCAGGCAGAAGCCTTGACCTCGCCCCGCTTCCGCTTCTTGTGCGCCTGGATGCGCGCCCGCTCGCACACCTTGCAGCGCGAGCTTTTCCCGCTCACCTTCCCCTGGTGCGACCCGAACTCGGCGACCGGCTTGTCGGCCTTGCAGCCCGGACACCACCGGGTTGACTCCTCCCCCAACACGGCCGCGAGGGCGTCGCCGAGCGTCTGCCGGGCGGCGCTCCGCGGGCCGGACTTCAACAGCGCCGAGACGTGGAAGGGGGCCGGGTCGTCGGTGTCGTCGTCGCCCGCGTCGTCCACGGTGGACACCGTCACCACCCCG
>DASPHQ010000912.1:0-8719 GCA_035629595.1 Urbifossiella sp.
TGACGTTCCCGACCGGCGGGCTTACGCCGCGCTGCTCGCCAACACACGGTCGCTCACGAAGGAGTCCCCTCATGCGCCGTGCCGTCCTGTTCCTCCTGCTCGCCTCCACTCCCGCGCTCGCGCTGGAGCCGATCCCCGATAAGCTTGTCGTCCTCACGTTCGACGATTCCAGCAAATCCCATCACACCGTCGCCCGGCCACTCCTCAAGAAGTACCGCTTCGGGGCGACGTTCTTCGTCACCGAGGGGTGGGACGCGGCCACGAACAAGCGCGACTACATGGCGTGGGACGAGATCGCGCAGCTGAACAAGGACGGCTTCGAGATCGGCAACCACACCCTCGGCCACGTCTCGGTCACCGACAAGACGCTGCGCGACCTGCCGGCCCAGCTCCGCGGCATCGACGCCCGGTGCAAGGAGTACGGCATCCCGAAGCCGGTCAGCTTCGCCTACCCGGGCAACGCCGTCACGAAGGACGCGCTCGCGGTGCTGAAGGAGCACGGCATCCGCTTCGCCCGCCGGGGCGGGAGTCCGGAGCACCCGTACAAGGACGGCCGCGGGTTCGCCTACGAGCCGGGACTCGACCACCCGCTCCTCGTCCCGACCGCCGGCGACGCCCGCCCGCACTGGACCCTCGACGACCTGAAGGCCGCTGTGTTGCAGGCTCGGGGCGGAAAGGTTGCGGTGCTGCAGTTCCACGGCGTCCCGGACACCGCCCACGACTGGGTAAGCACGAAGGCCGAGCAGTTCGAGGCGTTTCTCAAACACCTCGCCGACGCGCGGTACACCGTGATCGCGCTGCGCGACCTGGCCCGGTACGTCGATCCCGACGTGACTCCGACCGACCCGTTCGGCGTGATCGAGGACCGCAAGCGGCTGCTGGAGCGGAAGGAGGACGGGTCGAACGCCCGCCCGGCGAAGGACGACGCCGACCTGCGGTACTGGCTCGACAACGCCCTGGGGCCGCACCAGTTCACCCCGGCCGAGGCCGGCGCCGCCCTCGGCTTGACCGCCGACGAGGTGACGGCCGCGGCCGCGCGGCTGGGGATCAACCGGCGTGTGCGGCCGGCGCGGAAGGCGGGCGACCCGCTGCTGGTGCTGCCGTACCCGGGCGGGCGCCACCCGCGGGTCGGCTTCCGCGACGGCGCGATCCGGCCGCAGCGGGAGTCGAAGGCGAGCGTGTTCGCCCCGTGGCCCGGCGGCGGGTACGCCGTCGCCGACGTGCCCGAGGCGGTGTGGTTCGAGCCGGAGCCGAAGCGGCCCGAACTGCTCTACCTCGCACACACGCACGTCCCGACCACCTGGGACCGGCGGAAGGTGATGCTCCCCCCGATGGAGTGGACCTGCCACCCGGACGGTGCCTTGTCTCTGGAGCGCACGTTGCCGAACAAGGCCACGCTGACCGCGATCGTGACGCCGGCCGCGGACGGGGTGCGGATGGCGTTCCGGGTGACGAATGGCTCCGCGGAGAAGCTGACCGGGCTGAGGGTGCAGATGTGCGTGATGCTCGCCGGGCTGACGGGCTTCGAGGCCCGGACGAACGAGAACAAGATGCTGGCGCCGCCGTTCGCCGCGTGCCGCGATGTGACCGGGCGGCGCTGGGTGATTACGGGGTGGGAGCGGTGCGGGCGGGCGTGGGGGAACCCGCCGTGCCCGTGCGTCCACGCCGACCCGGTGGTCGAGGACTGCCCGCCGGGCGAGTCGCGGGCCGTCCGCGGCTGGCTGTCCTTCTACGAGGGGACGGACATCGACGCCGAGTTAAGGCGGCTGGCGGCGGTCGCCTTCCGGTGAACTGTCCGACGTTTATTCGCGCCGACCCGCCGGCCGGTCGCCGAGCAGCCGCGCGTCGGCCGTCGGGAGGCGGAGGCGGAACACCTGCACTTCCTCCACCCCGGCCGCGGTCTCGACGCCGCCGACCGCGACCGTCACCGCCCCCCGCACCCGGAACGTCTCCTCCGCGGACTCGACCCGTCCCCGTGCCGCGTCGTAGCGGATCACCCCCCCGCCCGTCGGCGCGCTGAACTCGGCGCGCACGACGCGGAACGGCAGCCCACCGCCGGCCGGCGGAGGACGGTAGGTCAGCTCGTGGGCGTAGTCAATCCGCTCCGCGCCGTCGCGCCGCCCGGCGGCGGTGTAGCGCGTGCGGCCGGCCCAACTCCCGAGCGGCCCCCAGTTGTGGACGAGCGGGCGGAACCACGTCTCCCCCGCGGCCAAGGGCCGACCCGGCTGGAAGAAGGTGAGCCCCGCCAGTTCCTTCCACCCGTCGGCGTCGAGGAGCGACCACACGCGGAACGTCTGCGCGCCGCCCGGGTCGAGTCCCTCCGCCACCCGCGGCGCGTCTGCCGGCCCCTTCAGACCCGTCACCCCGCCGCCCGGCCCGACGGTAATCGTGAACGTCGCCCCGCGGGCCTTCCGCAGCGCGTCCTCCAGTTCGGCGCGGGCGGCCGGGTCGCAGGTGACGAGCCGGGTTCCCTCGACGCGCTGCTTCACCGTCAGGCCCTCGTCGGCTCCGACCGTCTCGACGGTCAGGCGCGACGTGAACGTGTACTCGGCGGCCTGCGGGGCGCCGACGCCGAGGACGCGCAGCGCCGACCGGCGCGACACGCTCACCTCTTGGTCAAACGACTCGCCTACGCGGTAGCGGCCGACGGTGACGGGGGCGAGGACGCCTTCCGCGGGCGGCGTCCGCGGCGGCGCCGGGGGCGGCTCGGCGACCGGCGCGGCAACGGGGGGTGGGACCGGCTCGGGCAGTCGCTCGGGAGGGGCGTTCTCGACCGGCGCGCGGGCGGCCGGCGGAGGCACGACGGGCGCTTCGGCGGACGCCGGCGCGCGGGACCGGACGTGAAGGCCGAACCCCACGCCGCCGGCGGCCGAGAGAACGCACAGGCCGGCGAGGATCAGCGCGGGGCCGACCGCGCGGCCGGCGACGGCGCGGCCGCACCCCCGGCAGACGACAGCCGTCCCGGCGGTCGGGATTCGCTCCCCGCAGCGGCAGCGGCGCGCCCGTGACATGCTGATACCCTACACGTGCGACGCCGCCCGCACCAGCCGGCGTCGAGCTGGTGACGCCGCTCGGAAAGTAGAAGGCATGCTGTGTCGAAACCCTTGGTTTTAGCGCGGAGGGCGTCGGCGTGTAGCCCGGGGTGCAACCCCGGGCGGCGTCGGCGGTGGCACGAGGGGTCACGCTACTCGCGCCACGCCATCGCCCGCCCGGGGTTGCACCCCGGGCGGGCGATGGCGCCCTCCGGGCTAAAACCCGAGCCACCGTCCCGGATTTCGACTGAGCGTAATAGGCACACACCGTGTGCCTTTGCTGAGCCGAAGAACGGCACACGGAGTGTGCCTACTACTTTCGCGACGCCGTGTCAGCGGCGGAGGTGGCGGTCGAGGAAGTCGTAGGCAACCGCCCGCGCCGCCGGCGGGAACGAGTGCCCGACCGCCGGGTAGAGGGCCGCCAACCGGTCCGCCTCCCCGTACAGCCGGTATACCCCGCCCGCGGCCGCCATCACGTCGCGCACCCCGGACGCGTCGAAGTCGTCGTCCTTCTCCGCCGCGACCGCCAGGAACGCCCGCGGCGCCAGCCCCGCCACCAGCTCGTGGAAGTCGAACGGCACCCGCCGGGCGTCGCTGCCGAACTCGGTCTTGATCCGCGGCAGGTACACCGGGCCGGTCCAGCTCGGCACGTCGTCCTTGCGGAACGTCGTGAACCCGCAGCTCGACACCACCGCCGTCAGCCGCCGGTCGTGGAACGCGGTGAAGATCGCGTTGTGGCCGCCGAGCGAGTGGCCGATCACGCCGATCCGGTTCGCGTCCACCTCGGGGAGCGATTCGAGCAGGTCCACCGCCCGGACGTTGTCCCACACCGCCTTCATGGTCCCGCTCGCGTACCCGCGGGCCGCGGCGAAGTCGTACCGGTGTCCGCCGAACGACGGGTAGTCGGGCACGACCACGACGTACCCGCGCTTCGCCAGTTCCAGCCCATAGGCGAGGTCCGCGTTGCCGCCGAGGCCCGCCGGTTCGCCCTTGCCGAGCGCCGTGGTCTGGTGGAGGGCGAGCACCGCCGGCAACTTCTTCCCGGGCTTCTCCGCCGGGGTGAAGACGTAGGCGGGGACGCGGCCGTCCGGGTCCGACTGGTACGTCACCAGCCGGCGGACCAGACCGCCGACGCGCACCGCCTCGACCTCCTTCACGTCGAGCGGGACGCGCCGCAGCTGGCTCGGCAGCGGCCCCGCCGCGCGGGCGAAGTTGTCGGCGACGTGGCCGCGCCGCACCTCCCAGTCGGCCGGCGTCCGCACCGGAACGCGGGTTCCCGCGCGGGCCACGACGCCCAGGTCGGTGTGGTCGGGGTACGCGACCGGCGGCGCCGCCGGCTCGAACCGCCCGACCGGGTAGCCCGCGGCGTAGGAGACGACGAACGCCCCGCCGGTCGTGCGGTAGCGCACGTACTCGCGCCGCTCGAAGTCGCTCTTACCGGGGCGTGCGAGCGCGTCCTTGCCGCCCGGCGCCAGGTACTTCCCCGCCACGCGGAGGACGATCCGCGTGCGGTCGCCGAGGGCGTGACCGGAGCCGGTGAACACTGCGTCGAGCGATTGCTTCGTGACCCAGTGCGGCTCCACGTCGAGGCCGGCGCGGCGCATCCAAAACACCATCTCCTCGGCGTCTGCGACCGGGCACGTCGCGTCATCGGCGCCGTGAACCACGATCACCTTCGCCGATGCTCCGAGCCGCTTCATCTCGGCCGCGTGGTCCGGGTGGCCGACGTAGCGCAGCTCCTGGTGGTCGAGGGTGAGGTGGTTCTTGGACGCCGGGTCGCGGCTGTAGCGGGCGTTCAGGTCGCTGCCGCCGGGGAGGTTGAAGGCGATGTCGTCGGTCAGTTTCGCCATCCCGCACACGTCCACGACGCAGGCGAAGGTGCGCGGCGCGAGTTTGTTCGCCATGAGCGCGACGTTCCCGCCGCCGGACCCGCCGACGGCGAACGTCCGCGCGGGGGCGAGCGGCCGGCCGCGCTTCGTCAGACCGTCCTGGAGCCAGTGCAGTGCGCGGAGGGCGTCGAGCGCCTGGAGGTAGCCGAAGTCGTAGGGCTCGGGGCCGTCGATCGCGTCGGCCTTGCCGCTCTGGAGGTAGTTGACGCAGACCGCGACCACGTCGAGTTTCGCCGCGAGTTCGCGGGGGTCGGCGGTGCCGGCGCAGTCGGTGCCGCCCCAGTTGTGGAGCGTGAGCATCAGCCCGGTGGCCGGGCCGACGCCGTCGAGCCGGCCGGTCGGGTAGTGAACGCTTACCCGCACCGTGCGCGGGCCGGGCCGCAGCGGCCACTCCTGCGCCGGCACCTCGACGGCTCCGTCGCGCTCGGGCAGCGCCGGCCACACCGGGGCCGCTCGGGCCGGCGCCGCGACCGCGATCAGGGTGACGGTCAGCAGGGTGGCTCTCGTCATGGCGGTCCCCCGGCCCGGGTCAGTCGCCGAATACCGCCGCCCACGTCCCGAGCAAGCGGCAGCGGTCGAGCGCGGTCAGCTCCGCCCCGATGTAGCGCCCGAAGTCGTGCTCCGCCTTCCCCTCATCAAACGCCGCCGCGTAGCGGCCGACCACCCCCGCCGCGATTCCCGTTCGCGCCCGAATCTCCGCCGCGCTCGCGCCGCCGGCGTGGAGCGCCGCCACCAGCTGCGGCCGACCCGGGCCGATCCGCCGCGGCTCCGTCAGGAACCGGTAGCGCCGCCCGACGTACCGCGGCATCTCCTCGAACGCCGCCGCCCGCTTCAGCGACAGCCCCACCCGCGCCGTCGCCAGCACCTCCGCCCCGCGATCCGTCGCGTCGCGGAAGTGGACCGGCGTCCCCGCCGCGAGGGCCGCGGCGCCCGGCAACTTCGCGTCGAGCGCCGCAACTGTCGGCGTGTCGGTCAGCTTCAACAGCCGGTCCACGAGCCGCGACGGGCCGTCGATCAACTCGCCGTCGGGCGTCACCACCGACCGCAGCAGCACGCCGACGGTCGCGGTGCCGTCGCCGAGCGTGAGGTCGAGCCCCTTGAACGACCCGCCGCGGAATGAGCCGCCGACGCGGTGGAAGTACCACCGGCCCCAGTCGCGCTGCACCGGGTCGGCGTGCGCGAACGGGTCCGGGTGCTCGGCGTCGTGCCGGTAGAACTCCACCTCCGCGACGCGCAGCGGCACGCCGTCGGCGACCAGCTCGGCGCGGTTGAGCAGCGCCGCGGCGACGGCGACGAACCAGGCGTCGGGGTGGGTGCGCGGCGGGAGGGTGAACACGACGGGAATGGTAGCGGAAATGAAAGTGGCCGGCCCCGCGCCGTCCGTGGCGCGAAGCCGGCCCAGGCCCGTTGGCGTCTTGCCGTTGGGCCACACGGCCCGGGTGTCGGACAGTCGATCCCCGGCGGGACGGAGGAAGCGGTTCCGTCCCGGAGTGGTCTTGCCTTCCGTGGCATACTCCCCCCGGCGCGTCTTGCGGCGGGGGCGGGGGATCGCTGGCGAGCCCGGCACCGTGTTCGGGGCGACGACCGGGCGTGCCGCAGCTCTGCGGGCGGGCCGGCGTCGGTTGTCGGGTGTCTCGTGGGAACGCGCCGGGTGGCGGTTCGGTTCCTGCCGTCCGGGGGCCGCCGGAGAGTGACGTGGGTGGCGGCCGGTCCGGGTTTGCTCAGGGCGTCCCGGCCGTGCGGGCCGGGGTGATCGGGTACTCAGATGGCGGCGGGGCGATAAGCCTCGGGGTCATTCTGAATCCTCCTCGGAACGCGAATCTGATGGGGGGAGGTTACCGTCTGTAGCGGGGATGTCAACAACGAACCCACTGCCACCGCGATGTCAGTAGCGATTCCGCGGAATGCGTTGATTGGGCGGGATTTACGGGTCGTGCGGTTTCTCGCGGGGCGCGCGTCAAGACCCAACCGGGCACGAATGTGAGCTCACTTTCGGGGCCACCCACCACGTCCGAATCCCAGACGTGACCGCGAGTTAACGGCGGCCGCGCGGGTGCTGTGAAGGTCGCGGGAAGAATTTTTCCGCGCGACGGAGTTTCTTCGCGCGATTCGCGGCAAGCGCCAATGATTTGCGGGGTTGTGGGCGGTGAGAGAATGCTGAAAAGGAGCAACGGCCGCGGGGGTTGCCCGCGGCCGTCGCGTGGTGCCTCCACCTGTGCCGTCGGTATCGCCTTAATGGGAACCCGCAAGTGTACTGGGGAGCCTCACGGCTGGATTTCGGATCCCATCTTCGGCCGGCGGACCGACCGGTGGGCTTGCGGCACCAACCGTATTAACGAAGGCCCCCATGCAGGTGAATGTTGGTTCGCCAAAAAACACGCGACCCACTCGGACACCGCAGAGGCACCGCAATACTACCCCGCGGGGCTGTGCGAAACAAGCCGCGGCGTAATCTAAGGCTCAAAACCCCACGCCCGGAGCCGCCGCATGTCCGCCGTCCGCGAAACGCACGTCCCCGGCTTCCCGTGCCGCCGCGGCAAGGTCCGCGACGTGTACGACCTCGGCGACCGGCTCGCCATCGTCGCCACCGACCGTATCAGCGCCTTCGACCACATCCTCACGCCGCCCATCCCTGAGAAGGGGCGCATCCTCACGGCGCTGAGCGTGTTCTGGTTCGACTTCCTGAAGGTGCCGCACCACCTCCTCGGCACCGACCTCGCGGACCTGCCGCCGGCGTTCCGCCAGCCCGAACTCGCGGGCCGGACGATGCTCGTCCGCAAGACGGAGGTCGTGCCGATCGAGTGCGTCGCCCGCGGCTACCTCCTCGGGTCCGGGTGGAAGGAGTACCAGAAGTCGGGGACCGTGTGCGGCATCCCGCTCCCGGCGGGGCTGCGGGAGGCCGAACGACTCCCGGAGCCGCTGTTCACGCCCGCGACGAAGGCCGAGCAGGGGCTGCACGACGAGAACATTCCGTTCGCCGAGGTGGAACGGCTGGTCGGCGCCGCCACGGCCGCGGAGCTGCGCGACCGCACGCTCGACGTGTACCGCCGGGCCGCGGCGCACGCCGAGGCGCGCGGCATCATCCTGGCCGACACCAAGCTCGAATGGGGCCGCCTGCCGTCGGGCGAGCTCATCCTCATCGACGAGGTGCTGACGCCGGACAGCTCGCGGTTCTGGCCGAAGGACACGTACCGGCCGGGCGGGTCGCCGCCGTCGTTCGACAAGCAGTTCGTGCGCGACTGGCTGGAATCGACCGACTGGGACAAGACGGGACCGCCGCCGCCACTCCCGGCGGACGTGGTGGACAAGACGGCGGCGAAGTACCGCGAGGCGCTGGCGCGGCTCCGGTAGTCGTTGGGAGTCTGCGGGAGTCTGCGGGAGTGGAGGAGTCCGAGCCGGGGTTTACTCCTCCACTCCCAACGACTACTTCTTCCCCGCTGCCGCGACCACCCACTTCTCGGGGTGCGCGCGCATGGCGACGAGCATTCGGATCACCTCCTCGTAGGCGGAGTGAAGAGTTACACCCATCGCCCGGTCGAGGTACTCACAGCGGACGGCGAACGCGATCCACGTCTGGGACTCGGCGGCTTCCGCCTCGGCGTCGGCGATCTTCGCGACGAACGCGGCCTCGTACATCCGCTTTCGCCACGCCTCGGCCAGATTCGCGCAAACCGATCGGGTCGCCCGTCTCCCCTGGTCCGTCAGCGAATACGTTTCCGCCTTCGGAAACCCCTTCGACGCCTCGAACCACGTCATCGCGGCGTCGAACGCCTTCTTGTAGACATCGAGTTGGAAGTG